>JACRFJ010000045.1 GCA_016217935.1 Candidatus Kaiserbacteria bacterium | reverse complement strand
CCCCTACGAATTTCTCGAGCGTGTCTCGCGGCGCATCACCAACGAAGTGCGTGAAGTGGGTGCTGTGGTCTACCGCGTCTCCGACAAGCCACCCTCTACTATTGAATGGGGATGAACTGGCGACTCAATTCGATTTGGTGGACCATACCGGACTCGAACCGGTCACCTCATCCATGCCATGGATGCGCTCTACCAGATGAGCTAATGGCCCGTGACGTCCGTATCCTACAAAATTTAGAGCTTTCTCACAATTCCTTTTTCGGCATCACCTTTCCCGAGTTGTTGCAATTCTCGAATAAATCCCATGCGTTTTCAGTATGGACTTTTGCATAAAGAACGAGACCTCGGCAATCGATGTTGCCGAGGTCTCCGTCGCAGCTCCTCTCGGAGCATCGATCAGGTTGCCGAGATTGCCGCAGGCGGGATCGGCAGATACTCCACGACGATGAAGCGATGACGCTCAAACCTGAAATGCGCAATGTCGCCCTTCTGGAACGTGCGGACCGGTGGCCACGTGTTCGTCGCGTGCGCGACTGCGGATTCAACAAGCGGGCTATGCGAGACGAGGAACGCAGCCTGACCATCTCGCAGGAGATGCTCCGCGGCATGCTTCACTGCCCTGAATACCTGAGTACCATGGAGACGCAGGAGTTTCGACTCGGCCCTGTAGCACGCCTCAGCAGTTGCGCTCGGCAGTTTTGCGCAGAAAGCCCAGTCGCCGTCGATTCTGTTGTAACCGGTCGGCGTGAGCCCCTCCATTTCGAGAATCTCCGCTCGCGAAATCACCTGCAGCGCGATCGAATCGCGCGTGCGCCGAAGAGCCGAATGACCCGCGATCGCGATATCGAGGCCATCGAGGTACTGTTTGCGCACAAGTTCGGCGACCGGAGTCGCGGCGCGGAGGTCGAGTGCCGCTGCCGCTGCCCAATCGGCCGGATTCTGATTCGGAAGATCAAGCTGCTGCAAATGCCGCGCCAAGAGTACATGGCGTAGCGTAGGTTCGAGATCGAGCATTGTTGCCCCCTGTCTCTGACGAAGACGAATACCGCTATTTCACGGCTTCACCCGCTATACTTCTCTCATGACAGTTTGTCAAGCTTAATAGACTTCAGGATGACCCCTATCGAGCGGGGGAGGATTTTTGAGACAGGATTTGAGCTCATTTGTTTGCGTCCAGCCGCATGTACCATTTGCCTGCTTTTCGCATCGCGCAGTTTTGTAGCACGCATATTCTGCGCGATATTCGCATGTTGTGATTATGGTCGAAGCATCCTCCGCAGATGCACAGACTATGCTGCTACAACCGGCAAGCGCACAGCCTTCACCTACATTGTTGGTCGGCATGCGACCAGGCTGATCCATCTGCGAACGCTGCTCAGTATTCTCAAAACTCCGACCATCAGGTGTTATGCACTGCTCGGGATACGATTCCATGACCGGGTATCCGGCTGCTTTGCATTCTTGGAAAGTTGAGATCGCGATGACGCGTTGCTGCTTGGAGATATTGGAAAGTGCGAGAAGGAGCCCGACGACGATCGCGACAACGACCAGGAGACCAATCAGGTTCGTAGTCTTGACCTGTGTCATATTGATATTGTAGCAGACGCACAAATGGGTTCAGGTTACAGATTGTAGGTTATAGTGTTTCCGCAACCTCCCGTCGTTCAACGGACCCCGATACCGTGCGCTTCGCGCAGCTATGGGGCACGGTAGGACGCTCCCATAGTTTAACGGATAGAACGCAGGATTCCGGATCCTGTAATCGAGGTTCGATTCCTCGTGGGAGCAATTATTCGGTTTCGGTTTCAAAAAGTGCGCTCAGTGATTCGCCACTCTGGATTCGCTTGATCGCATCGCCAAAGATATTGGCGACAGAAACAATTTCGAGTTTCGAGGAGATCTGATCTGCTACCCTGATCGTGTCGGTTATAAACATTTTCTTGATTGGAGACTGATCGAGCGTCGCATGCGCCTGATCGGAGAGGACACCGTGCGTCGCCATCGCATAGACTTCTTCTGCGCCATTTTCTGTGATGAGACTCGCCGCGCGAGCGAGCGTGCCGCAGGTATCTGCCATATCGTCGACAATGAGTGCAACCTTGCCTTTGACATCGCCGACGAGTTTCATCCGCGCGATTTGGTTTGGAATCTCTCTTTCTTTGTGAATGATCGCGAGATCGGCAGAACGCATGAGACGTTTAGCATACGATTGCGCGCGCACTACACCACCGGCATCTGGCGAGACGACGACAAGATCATCGCGCTCCAGCGCGTCTTTAAAAACATCTTTGAAATGACGAATAAATACTGGCCGCGCGTAGAGATAATCGACAAGCGTCGAGCGGAAGAATCCGCCGATCGCGTCGTTGTGCAGGTCCATGGTGAGCACGCGATCGGTGCCGAGACTCTCAAGAATCGTCGCGAAAACGCGGGCCGAGACGGGTTCACGTGGTTTTGATTTGCGGTCCTGACGCGCGTACCCAAAATACGGCATGATAACCGTAATTTCGTGTGCCGAGGCACTTCGCGCTGCATCGATCGCGAGAAAAAGCGTCGCCCAATTCTCCGCAGGCGGATTGGTCGATTGAATGAGGAATACATCTTTGCCGCGAAGATTTTCCGAAAACTGTACGTACTGTTCCCCATCCGAAAATGTTTTACATTTGACTTGGCCGAGGCTAGCTCCAAGATGCGCTGTGATTTTCTCCGCGAGTGGATCGTTACTACCCAAACTAAAAATTCGGAAATCCATCCCGCTATCCTATCACTTTTTTCAGACGATTCTTTTCCTAGAATTCGATGTATTTGTCCACAGAGCTATCGAAGAGGAAGTGTCACATCTCCATTTGAGTTACTGGAATTTTTGAGCGATAATCCGGACTTGCGCACCCTTAGCTCAGTTGGTTAGAGCGTTCGATTCACATTCGAAAGGTCATAGGTTCGAATCCTATAGGGTGCACAGCGACGGGGAAAAGTGCCCTTCGGCACATTTACTCGCGCTGTGCAGGGCGGAGCGTTGTCGCAGAAATATCTGCGACCGCGAGCCGGGATCGCGGAATTTTCGAGCAACGGCGAGGAAATATTTGTGATCACTGCAAAAAGGGCGCGGAGATGGAATCCTGCGTCGGGTGACTATCGTGCGCACGCGCGGGGTCAAGTTCTTTTTTCGGGGTGTAGTATACCGGTAGTACGCACGCTTCGGGTGCGTGTAGACCGGGTTCGATTCCCGGCACCCCGAAAAAAGAACTTGACCGGAAGTCCAGTGGACTTCTGCGGCGGCGAATAGTCGGTGTAGACCGGGTTCGATTCCCGGCACCCCGACAGAGGATTTCATAAGACGCGGCCCATCGGCGGGCTGTAGTATACCGGCAGTACGCATGGCTGGGGGTCATGTAGACCGGGTTCGATTCCCGGCAGCCCGAATAACTCGCTTGACACAAGACTCTTTTGCACCCTTACTGTGAATATGCGCTCATATGTGCGCATAGGCATGGCCATCATGGCCTGCTGTGGCGCAGGTCTCCTCGGATCATTGTTTATCGATTCCTCGTTCGGAAGCTGGTACGAATCACTTGCGAAACCTTTCTTCACCCCACCGAATTGGGTATTTCTCCCGATATGGGCACTCCTGTACGGCATGATGTCGGCAGCGCTCGCGATCATGTGGCTCAAAGATCCGCATGCCGATGAATTTTCCGGATGGGTACCGCTCTTCCTCGTACATCTCATTGCAAATTTCGGCTGGGTTATTTTCTTCTTCGGTTTCCATGCAATACTCATTGCGCTGATCGATTCCGTCATTCTTGCATTTTGTATATTTATGCTCATCTGCGGCGCACTCGAGGTTGACAAGCGCGTGAGCTGGCTGCTCGCGCCGTATCTCGCGTGGGTACTTTTTGCCCTCGTGCTCAATGCAGCAATCTGGTTTTTGAACTAACAAGTAGACTGTGCAGTGCTCCTAGTATATTCTGGTGCTGTTTGAAGGGCCTTTAGTTCAGTGGTAAAACGCCGCATTCGCATTGCGGAGGCGGGGGTTCGATTCCCCCAAGGTCCACAAAAATAACGAGCGCGTCGCACAGCGACGAGCGACTATATTTTTTGTAGGAGCGTGGGGGAATCGAAAGCGAGTGCGAGGTATTCACTCAACAGAGTGGATCGCACGAGCAGGGCCGAGAAATATTTTGACGCGACGGCGGCAAAAAATATGTTCTTGGCCGATTCTCGGCCCCAAGGTCTACAGCGAGATTGCGACTATTTTGAGTCGCATACGCAGGATCCGTCGTCGCAACACCCGCAGCCGCTTCCGCGGCTCAAACTCCACGCACCCGATCCATACTTTGCGACGTAGATAAGTCCACCAATGATCGCGAGATTCTTGAGTGCCTGCGTGAGTTGCATTGGGTCACTCAGATTGCGATGCGCCACGATGATCGTCCCAAGCACGAATAACGAGAGCATCCATGCCGCCAATCGCGCATGGAATCCCAGGAGAAGCGCCAAGCCGCCACCGATTTCAATAAGTATGACGAGCGCAGCTAGCGCCGTCGGCGCAGGCAACCCCAACGACGCCATGTACCCCACGGTACTTGCAAAGCCTACAAGCTTCGTCGCGCCGAGAATAATAAAAACGAGCGAGATCAGTGCACGTCCTTTTATGGGAGCCATGCGACCCCACGCACCATATTTCCATGTCATATGCACGCAAGATTATTTGATAGTACACACATCGTAGCACAAAAGGACATGCATGATCCGCTGTCCCCACTACACATCTCTCACTTGATGTTTACAATCTTGTACTTCTGAGCACCTTTCGGTGTCTCGAATGTGAATGTGTCTCCTTTCTTTTTCTCCATCAGTGCAGATCCCAGTGGTGAGAGGTGTGAGATTTTATGCTCCTGCATATTCGCCTCAGCAGAACCCACGATTTCGTACATGTGCTCCTCCTTCTCCCCTTGCTTTTGGATAGTGACGACGGAGCCGAGGGATACTGTGTTGCCCTTGGTATGTTCGATGATGCGTGCGTGCGAGAGCTGCTCCTCGATCACCCGGATGCGATCCTCTGTCGCAGCCTGGAGGTTGCGCGCCTCTTCATATTCAGCGTTTTCAGAAAGGTCACCGAGCGAGCGAGCATACTCGAGCTGCTCCGCAATTTCGCGGCGTCGCACGGTCTTCAAATGCTCGAGTTCGGCCGTCAATTCGTCAAACTTTTCCTTGCTCAGGTAATTGGTATCTTCATTCATAGTCTAGAAAAGCGCCCCGTTGTTAAGGCGCGTGGGAGCATTGTATCGTAGGAATCAAAAAAGCCAAGGTGCGCTCCTATTCGACATATTCAGGATGATACGCAACGAGCCATTGGAAAAATGGAACGAGGCCAGGGGCAGCGCCAGAAGCGGTGCCGGCGGGTGCGTGCTCGAGGACGACTGCATAGGCATAGTGCGGATTTTCTGCTGGCCAAAATCCAACGGACCACGAATTCATCGCCTCATTGTGCGCACCGATCTGTGCAGTGCCTGTTTTCGCTGCAATCCTAATGCCACCAATGTTGAGTGATTTGACGGTCGCATCTTTGCGCGTCGAGGTCACTGCAATGCGCATGCCCTCACGCGCAATCTGTAAATACTGATCCGGGATACCGATGTCCGCATAGTGCGGCGAGGAACTCGCACGTAATTGTGGGACCAAAAGTTTCCCGCTGTTTGCAATCGCGGCTGTAAATCGTACAGCTTGCAGTGGTGTTATTTGAAATCCATATTGCCCGATTGCGGTGTGGTAGGTATCCCCAATTCGCCACGGATCATCTGCACCGAAGATTTTCTCTTTCCATTCCGGCGTCGGAATGACACCCTGCTCTTCACCTCTGAGCTCGATCCCGGTGGGCTGGCTGAGCCCAAAAGCTTTTGCGTACTCATCTATTTTCGAGATACCAAGACCTTTCTGCCCCCCAAAACCGCCACCGATCGTATAGAAGTATTCGTCAGAAGAAACCGCTATCGCGGTACGCATGTCGACAAGGCCATGAACCGTCCAATCGCGAAAGATCGAGGGTTGTTCCGGATTGTATGGGTTCGGTAGCACGAGAGCACCAGATGAAAGTATTTGTTTTTCTGGGCTGATAATGCCTTCGTTCAGTGCCCCGACTGCAAAAATCGGCTTCACTATGGATCCTGGGGTATAGACCCCAGAGACAGCACGATTGAGCTGGGGTGAGCGGGAATCACCTGCCGTTTTCCGCACGATATCGATATCACCGTCCGTAAAGGCCTGGTGGTCGTATTCGGGAAAACTGGTGAGTGCGAGAATCTCTCCCGTGCGAACATCCATGATGACTGCCGCGCCGCCGCGAAACCGCATCGTTTCTGCGTGCGCGATCAGCGTCGCATAGAGCTTGCTCTGGAGATCGGCATCGATTGAGAGCGAAAGGTTCGTACCGTTTTTCGCAGGTGAAAGAATGTTTTCTCGCAGTGCACCTCCGAGCGCATCCGTTTCAAACATGATACTTCCGTTTTGACCACGAAGCGTTTCGTCATAGGCAAGTTCAATTCCCGAAACACCCGAATATTCCTCACGCCACCATGCGCCTTCCGAGTCGGCCTTCGGATACTGTAAAAATCCGATTACATGCGAGAGGCCAGGCAAGGCAGAATACTTTCTGAGCGCAAACATGGATTCCTCGGAGCCGCGGTCCGTTGATGAGGCATGTTCACCAAGCTGTGCTTCGTTCCACGCTATCTCTTTGCCGGTGCGATCGTATATGAGCCCTCGTGTTGCAAACAACACACTGCGCTCGAGGCGATTGTTGCGCGAAATATCCGCATAGGTATCTCCGTGCGCAATTTGTAAACTAAACGCGCGGAAGCCGAAACAGAGTGCGACGAGTGAAAACGCGACACCTACCGCAAATATCGCTCGCGAAGCTACGGGACGTACGACTCTCCCCTCAAATTGGAGCGCGTTGTGCTCGGGGATGTTGGACGAATCGAGAAATATCTCATCGGGTGCAATTTCGTGAATGCGGCGCGGACGTTTTTTCCATGATCGAAACATCAGTCAAACTATACCGTGCAAGATGCGCGCAAACAAAATCTCTACTTCATGATCTCGAGGCGGAGTGGCTCGAGCGCCCAGACGAGTATGATTGCGCCGAGTGTGAAGAGAGGGAGCTGCGAGAAAAATGTTGTACCAGGAGTCATCCAGAGAAGATCAATGAGGAGTCCGATGAAAAGCACCTCAATCGCGCGAAAACGAAGTGAGAGCGCCACCATGAGCACAATACTCACCCAAATCGGCGCAAAAAATACCGAAACGAGTGCGCCGAGTGCGAGCGCGATACGTATTTTACTGATTCGAGGGGACGACATAGACATATCGAAGCGTCGAGAGCTCGACGGGTAGCGAAACGTAAACCACTTGATCAGCACGCGACTCATCGGAGACAACGTGGCCAACAATGCCGATAGGACGTTGCCCGAAAGACGCCGAGATCACCGGTGTACCCGTCGCGATCATGATGCCGCGTGGGACAAATACGCGCGCGTTCCCGCTCCCATGCCCTTCTGCTTCCGCCGCGACATTACTGATCAAGACGTCGATTCGCGATGCGGACGCAAACGCACTGCGAACCGAAGCGGTCCGATTACCAACATCGACAACGCGACCGAGTACGAATCCTTGGGACGTCAGTACGATATCTCCATTCTTGATCCCATCGCTTTCACTCGCTCCGATCAAGAATGTTCCATATGGAGAACTCCGGAATGAAGAAACAACAGGTGCGGTGATACCAGCTTCTCTCTCGCGCAGGCCGAGCATTTCTCGGAGTGCTCTGTTTTCGTCGGCAAGCGCGCTGTACGTCGACTCTCGCGCTTTATCATCTGCCACAAGTGTGCGGAGTGATGCATTTTCAGTAGCAAGCGATCGCTTGCTCGTAAAATAGGCACCACCGAGCAGTGTCTCACGCACGCTCGCAGTCGCGCGCCACAGAACGCTCTCGGAACTTCGGATTGCATTGCGAACCGCTCCGTGAGACGCGATATCGATTGCAAAAATCACCAGCACAAGAAAGCTCGCGAAGAGAAGCCGCTGCCTCCCTCGCGGTGCACCGTGCAATGACCGATATGAGAATTCGTGTCGCGCCATGTTCCTGCATTTATTCGATCATGAGGTCTTCGTCATTGCGAAGTATCGCTTCTCGGTAACCTTCGAGATCATCAAGTATGACGCTCGTACCGCGCACTACTGCTGTGAGCGGATCATATGCAACGACGACGGGGACTCCGAGATTGCGAGTTAGGAATTCTGGCAGGCCCCTGAGGAGCGCGCCACCGCCAGCAAGGTGTATACCGTTTTGCATCACGTCGGCGACGATTTCCGGTGGTGTCGTTTCGAGCACCTCCTTGATCGATTCGACCAGCTCGTCGATCGAGTGTCCGATCGCATTCCTGATGTCTTGATCCGTGATCACGATTTCGCGCGGAAGTCCCGTGACGAGATCACGCCCGCGAATGACCGCTTCGACTCTCTCGCGCGCTGGCGCAATGCTCCCGATCGCTATTTTAATTTCCTCGGCAGTTTTCTCTCCGATCAACATTTTAAAATCATTCCTGATATGGCTCACAATATCGGCGTTGAATTTATCGCCCGCGATGCGGACATTGCGCGCATTCACGAGACCGCCGAGAGAAACAATACCGATGTCGGTCGTGCCACCCCCGATATCGACCACCATGCGTCCACTCGGTTCATGGATCGGCAACTCGATTCCGATTGCTGCTGCCATTGGCTCCTCGATCACATGCACCTCACGCGCTCCTGCCGCACGCGCAGCATCGCGCACCGCGCGCACCTCGACCGACGTGATGCCCGAAGGCACACCGACCGCAACGCGCGGCCCGAGCGTACGAGACTTTCCTGCCTGCGCTTTATTGATGAGGTACGAGAGCATTTCAGAGGTGATTTCAAAATCCGAGATTACGCCATCGACAACGGGTTGTATCGATTGAATGTGCGCAGGGGTTCGCCCGAGCATATCTTTGGCGACTTGTCCCACCGCAACTACCTGCCCCGTTTTAGTGTTAACGGCGACGATTGACGGCTCGTTGATGACAATACCGCGCCCCTTCACATAGACGAGTGTATTCGCCGTACCCAAATCAATCCCTATATCATTCGAGAAAAGCGAGAGTATGCGATCTTTCCACTTGCGCAATCGATCCATATCCCTATTTCTGCAATACCTCGATTATTTCACTCTCCGGCACAAGTGTACTTGAGCCTTGAGCGCGCTCTGTGAGCTCCACCCCTCCCGCCGCAATCGTTTTTTCAGATACGACCAGTCGCGTCGGAATACCAATAAGGTCTGCGTCCGCAAATTTCTCCCCGGCTCGGATATCGCGATCATCATACAGAACCTCGATACCACTCTCATGCAAGAGCTCGTAGAGTCTGCCAGCTTCTGTAGTAATATCGGCGTTTCCTCCAGTGATTGAGACGAGATGTACCGCAAATGGTGCGACTTCCTTCGGCCAGACGATTCCTTTTTTATCTGAGAACATTTCGACAATGGTTCCCATGAGGCGTGCCGGACCAACACCATAGCACCCCATAACAGGATACACGTGCGCCCCTTTCTCATCTGCGTAGGTGAGGTTGAGCGCCTCAGAGAAACGCGTTCCCAGTGGGAAAATATTCCCCACTTCGATCGCTTTCACTTCTTCCAAATCCGATTTCGAAAGCCCGAGATCTGCGAGCACCGCATCCGTGTATACCTCTTTGTTCACTGCAATCCTCTTTTCCTTGTGCACATACACGGTATCCTCTCCTGCCGCGCAAATAGTCTGGAATTCGTCGCTATATTTTGAGAAGGACCCACCGGAAGCGAATGTGCGAAATGTGTGCTCACCGATACCGGCTCGCTGAAAGATCTTGAGATAGGCTTCTGCACATGTTTCATAAAATGTCCGAAATTCTTCCTCATTTCTGCTGAACGAGTAGAGATCTTTCATGACAAATTCGCGCGTGCGCATGATGCCGCTTTTTGCGCGAAGCTCGTTTCTAAATTTTGTTTGAAACTGATAGACGTACTTCGGTAGATCCTTGTATGAATACACATGCTCTTTCATGATCGCTGTCAGCGGTTCTTCGTGCGTGGCACCCAATCCGATCTCTCCCCCATCTTTCAGTACTGTCTTGAACCACACATCGATTGCATCATCCGCCCATCGTCCGCTCTTTTTCCATACCTCTGGATTCTGGAGTGCAGTGAGAGAGACTTCCTGACCTCCAATTGCGTTCATTTCTTCACGAATGATTCGCTCAATATTTTTTATGACACGCAGGCCAAGCGGAAGAAGTGCGTACGCGCCTGCCATTTCTTTGTGGATGTACCCAGCACGAATCAGGAGTTGCGCATTTTTCGCGACCTCGTCTTTCGGCGCTTCTTTGCGCGTTTTTGTAAAAAGCTCCGATTGCCGCATGGTGAGGCAATAGTAGCAGATCGAACTTTCGGGTCAAAAAGTCTTTAGGTGAAGAGTCGTGCGATGTCCTGGTACGTTACCGTCACCATCAAAAGAATGATGAGCGCGATGCCGATGGCGTTTAGGCTTTGCAGCGCGAGTCGCGACACCCGTCGTTGCATCAGAGATTCGATACCGATCAGGAGGAGGCGACCACCATCGAGTGCGGGGATGGGAATCAAGTTAATGATCGCGAGATTGATCGAAATAAACGCGGCGAGTGAGAGCACGTAGCCCCATCCGTTTTGAGCCGCTTGCCCCACCGCGCCGGCAATCCCGATCGGCCCCACCACATTGCGGAGATTCGGAGACCCGACGAGTACATCTCGCGCGATCGCCACGATCCCGCCAAAGACCGCTTTGAACGTCGTGATCGTTAGTTTGAATCCGGCCCTGAGCGCAAGAGAGATCGGCATTGCCTCGGTCGTCACACGAGAGAGGCCCAGTCCGATTGCAGGCCGACCCGCTTCGTCATGAATCACCGCATGTGCAGGCTGGAGCGTCGCGTTCCCAGAGATGCCATGGCGCAGATATTTTACCGTGAGTTCCTTACCGGGACGTTCACGAACGAAATCGACAATTGCTTCCGGACTGAGTGTTGGTGAGCTTCCGTATGCATCGCTTACACCAACCACTTCGTCCCCCCGCTCTATCCCCGCCGCAGCCGCGGGAGAACCGGCGACGACATCGGTCACCATGAGCCACGAACCAGTACTTTCACTTTGCACGGGATGCAGGATACCAAGCGTGTATGCACCAGTAAAAAGAAGCCATGCGGCAATTGCGTTCATTGATACTCCGGCAATGAGAATGGTCGCCTGTTTCCATCGAGATGCATCGGCAAGCGATCCGCGGCCATGCTCCTCTTCCTCGCCGAAGAGCCGGACAAATCCTCCAAACGGGATCCAGTTGAGCGTGTATTCTGTCTCTCCGATTCTTCCAAACGAAAATGCGCGAGGCGGATATCCCACACCAAACTCATCGACGCGTACACCAAAGATTTTCGCAGCGACGAAATGCCCAAGTTCGTGGACAACAATAAGGAAGACGAGTATCGCGATGACGAGGAGCGCGGTGAGCATACGATGCGTTAGTTGCTCATCTCTTTTTCCTTCGCTTCAAAGGCTCCCTGCAAATCATCGTTCGCTTTATCGACACGCTTTTGCAAATCGTCTTTGAGTTGAAATTTGTCGTCCTCGGTGAGCGTTCCCTCACGCTCACGCTCTTGGATTCCCTTCCACGATTCATCGCGCGCGATACGCACCGTCGTCCGTGCCTCTTCGAGCTTTTGTTTTGCGAGCTTGATTAGCTGTTCACGTCGCTCAGCCGTGAGTTCCGGAAAAGAAACACGGATTGACGTGCCGTCGGACGTCGTGCCAACGCCGAGATTCGCAGCTGCGATGCCACGCTCTATATCTTTGATTACCGACGGATCATACGCCGTGACACGAATAGTCCGCGCATCTTCAATCCCGACATTGCCAATTTGTTTCAGGGGCATCATCGATCCGTATGCGGAGACCATCACGCCATCGAGTATCGCGGGAGCGGCACGCCCAGTGCGCAAGCCCCTATATTCCTTGCTGAGCCACTCTTTGGCCGCTGCAATTTTTCCGTCACATACTCTGAAATCATAATCCGCCATATCGCGTCAGTGTACTCAGTGTACTACTTCATGACCGGCACCAAAAGCGCAACCTGCTCGAGGAGCGCTTTTACGAGCGATCCTTTGTCCGCGATATATCGTCGTGCACGGTAAATCGATTCCAATCCTGCTGCTGTGCCGCTCTCGTGCATATGTCTCTCCAGCATGAGCTCGAGCGATGAAAGAAATGTGATGATCGACGCAATATCGCGTTTGCCTGCCCCGAGCGGAGTCGAGGGGTCGTCACCCTTTTCCAAGAGCGGTTTGATCATTTCGATACGTGCCGCCGGTTGGGATGTGAGGAACTTCGCCGGATCAACAACCCCTTTTGATTGCGATTCTGTAGCGAGGATCGTCCATATCTGTGCTCGTGAACGAAGAGTAGCAAGCAAAGAATCGGGTGAAGGTGTGATCAACACAAAAAGCGCGTTGCCTGCAGGTTCTTCAAATGTTTTGAGAAGCGCATTTTGCGCTTCGTTGGTTAGTGAGGGTGCTGCAATGATAAACATCCTATTTCCCTCCCCGAGCGCTTTGGTGCTCGATCGATCGCGCAATTCGCGGGCCTCATCGATCCCGAAATGCGCGTAGGAGCGAATATATGCATCGGGATTACCGCGAATTTCGTAGCCGATCTTTTCCAAATGATTGATAACGAAGTCGAGAGTATCTGCACTTCCGCGAACTAATTGCACGTTGCCGATCAATTGCATATATCGAGTATACTACCGTCATGTCGCAGCCGAACAATGTGCAAAAAATCGCACTTGCGGTCACGCGATCTATTGGCTCCCCCGCTTCGATCGCCATTCATTCAATACTTTTTCTTATAAGCTTTGTGCTCGCATTCACCGGCTGGATTTCTTTCGACCGCATGTTCTTGATACTGACCACGATCGTCTCGCTTGAAGCGATTTATCTGGCAATTTTTATTCAAATGACTCTCAATTATACGACCGAATCGATTGAAGAGGTGGCGGAAGACATCGAAGAAATTCAGGAGGACGTGGGTGAAATTCAAGAAAACGTCGATGAGTTGCAGGAAGATGTCGAAGAGATGAGCGAAGACGAGGTGGCGGAAGAATCACGAAAAACGGAGCAGAAACACACGCTCGTCACGATTCAAAATGATCTGCGCAAACTCATGCAGGACATCGAGAAATTACAAAAACCGTAAAAGTTGTCCCTCCCCCACAATTCACATAGAAAGGATACGGGTTCAGGTGAGCAAGGGGAACCCTTGCTCAGCGATAAAAAGTTGGCCCGCCCCGAGCTAGTCGCGAGGCGGGCCGAAATGTACAGAGAACAGCAGACTACCGGCGTCGGTCAGCCGCTGTAATATCAAGGCGAGGCATTGATATTGTGAGGTATTTACCTCTTGGAAATAATCGCCTTTTTGTAAGCGTCGAGGTGTTTGAGTGCTTCACCCGTGCCTTTGGCAACGCAGTATTGGGGATCTTTGGCCATCCGCGCTTTTACGCCCGTACGTCGGAAGATGAGTTCCGGAAGATTGCGCAGCTGCGACGAACCGCCCGTCATTGTGATGCCGTTGTCGATGATGTCGGCGGCGAGCTCCGGTGGTGTCTCTTGCAGTACATCCTTGATCGCATTCACCATCGTGCGCAGTTCTTTTCCGATTGCACGCACAACTTCGTTGGTACCCACCTCGAGCGACCGCGGAAGACCTGTCAGATGATCGCGCCCCTTGACCATCATCGTGAGCTCTTCTTCCACCGGTACTGCAGAGCCAATATGGATTTTCACTTCCTCTGCCATTTTGTCGCCGATCGAGAGATTCGCAGTCTTGCGAATGTAGTCGGCAATTGCGCGATCGATCCTGTTGCCTGCGCACTTGACCGATGTCGAGGCGACGATACCACCGAGGGAAATCACCGCGACATCGGTCGTGCCGCCACCGATGTCCACGATCATGTGTCCGCGCGCTTCCTGGATTGGGATCCCAGCGCCAATCGCTGCGAGAATCGGCTCTTTGACGACATACGCCTCACGCGCACCCGCCTTCGTCGCTGCTTCGACGACCGCGCGTCTCTCCGTCGAAGTCACACCTGCAGGCACCGAGATCATGACCTCCGGTCGGAACAAGTTCCACCGACCGAGTGCACTGCGTATAAAATAGCGGAGCATCGCTTCAGTCACTCGATAATCTGCGATCACCCCATCCTTCATCGGACGATATGCGACGATTTCTCCGGGCGTACGGCCGATCATTTCTTTCGCTTCGTTGCCGACCGCAAGGAGCCTGTTGGTTTCCTGGGAGACTGCAACCACTGAAGGTTCGTTGAGCACAATGCCTTTCCCAGGGACAAATACGAGCACCGTTGTAGTGCCGAGGTCAATTCCGAGTTTTGGAGAAAAAGAAAACGCCATACAACCTCGGAATTGTATCGGGTTTGTATGATTTGACAATTTTTTATCCTCGCAGTATCGTTCTAGCTAGTTTGATCGGCGCATCCACCCCCGGTCCACCCCCCGCGCCGATCGATCGACCCGCCCGGATCGCCCCCCGTCCGGGCGGGTCACCCCTCTCAGCCAGTCCCGCGACTGGCTGTTCTCTTTTTATGCTCGATTACTTCTTTCGACCCGAGATTGTATCTTTCTTTTCATACTTTTCGGGGTTTAACAAATACCAGAATTTCTTCGAGAAATTCTGCGCCTCGTCGCACACTTTCTTTATATAGTAGAGATCTTTGGTTGGAATTTGCTGCAGCATCTTCCCCATCCTCCCCATTGAAATCGGCGGCAACCCGCCGCCGAGGCGCGCTGCATTCAATCGATCACAAAAATATTTCATGATCTCCCCGCGCTCGGTTTCTTTCGTTTTCGACAACGTCTTTTTCAACTGCGAGCCGATGTGCTTCATATATACATTGTATCGCCTCAAGAAAGTGTCGATATTGATTTATTGGTGTAGAAACCGCATAGTACCGCGAGCTATTCCGGTGGTTGCATAGACCGCACAATCTGGCAACTGTCGGATGTGGTGAACGACAAGAAGTTGAGCCCCTTGTCGTGGCGCGAACGCGACGGGAGTGGCGCGGTTGACTTGACACACGATCTCGCCATTCCCCTCACCACTTCACGCCCGTCTTGTCGACGGGCAATTTCTTTTTGTGCTTTTCCACACTATAGTAATGCGTACATGAGAAAGATTCTTCCCGAATCAGAAAATCCCGCGCTTCGCGAGATCGCGAGTGATATTCCTATTGATGAAATCAAAAGTTTGCGCATCAGGAAACTGATTGCGGAAATGAAGTCGCTTCTTGCCAAAGAAGAATACGGTGTGGCTCTCGCCGCTCCGCAGCTCGGAGAGTCAATCAAGATTTTCATCATCTCCGGAAGGGCGCTCCTTCGACAAGCTCAGGACAAGTCGCCGCGTCATCCGAGAACCGATTACGAAGATACTCCGGTCGAACCCATTCGACACGCTGAGGGCAAGCCCGCAAACGACAAGGAACCTTCCTCCGTGGTGAGCGAAGTCGAACCAGATCAGATCTACATCAATCCCGAGATCACAAAAATGTCTCGTGGAAAAAAAGAGAAGCATGAGGGATGTCTATCAATCAGAGGTTATTGGGGGCTAGTCCCTCGCGCGGAAAAGGCGACGATTCGCGCATACGACGAAGATGGGCGTCGCTTCACACGCGGGGCATCGGGATTCCTCGCGCATATTTTCCAGCATGAGATGGATCACCTGAGCGGAATCCTGTACACCGACAAGGCGACCGAAATGTACGAAGAAAAAGAGGAAAAAGAAAAAGCGCGAGACTAGCCCGCGCTCGAATCGATAGGTGCCAGGACCTCAGTGGACGCTCTGCCGACGACCAAGCGGAATGGGACCCTCGACCTTGTTTTCCACAGTGTCGCTGGTCACCGAAACACCCCAGACTTTGCACTCTTTGCCAGGGTACATGAAAGTCATTTGGTTGGTCGACCCGTGTGCACCGCGCGTGATGAAATCCTCCGGAATACCATGCGTAATGCAGACTTCACCAGCATGTTCGATTGGAATGGTGATCAGCCAATCACTGCTGTGCGGGCCCCTGCCTGTGATCATAAAGGCTGCGTTTTCGCCGTTCTCCCCGACGGGGCACACGACCCGTACGACATCCGGATCGTATTCGATCACAACCCTGCCGCGCGTACCCACGAGCGGAACATTGATGGTGATGGTGCTGGACATTGCGGCGCTCCCCTGTTGCACCTTTCCAGAGAGAGCTTAGCATGTGCTGATGAATCAGAAAAATATTCGCTTTGCCTTCTTTGGCACATCGCACATCGCTGTCTATGTACTCGAAGAATTGAAAACGGCGAGCCTCATGCCGGCACTCATTGTGAGTCCGCCCGACAAACCACGAGGCCGCGGTCTCATGCCACAGCCCGTTGCGGTTTCGCTGTGGGCTTCGGAAAACAATGTACCGCTCACACATACATGGGAAGCGTTTGAGAAGGGCTCGTGGGATGTGGCGATCGTCGTCGATTACGGCAAAATTCTACCCAAGCGTATGCTCGATATTCCTCGGCGCGGTTTCCTCAATCTGCACCCGTCCCTTCTCCCACGCCTTCGCGGCGCATCACCGATGCGCAGTGCAATACTCTCTGACGAGAAGCGTACCGGTATCACGATCATTCAGGTTGACGAAGAAATGGATCACGGACCAATCGTGGCTCAAAAAGAAATTGTACTCGAGTGGCCGCCGCGACTCGCGCAGATGGAGAAAACACTTTTGCATGCGGGAGGAAAACTTCTCGCAGACATTGTGCCCGAGTGGGTCAGTGAATCGATCGACGCGCATCCACAAAACGACGATCTCGCAACCTATTGCGAGAAGTTCTCAAAAGAAGATGGTTTTCTAAATCTCAAAGACGATCCCTACAAAAACCTCCTCAAAATTCGAGCATTCGAGAGCTGGCCGGGAACGTATGCAATGTTTTCAAGAAATGGGAAACCAGTCCGTGTGAAAATCCTTGATGCGTATGTCGGCAACGGCTCCCTTGTTATCGATCGCGTTGTGCCTTCCGGGAAGAAAGAAATGCCGTACGAGGAATTCGTGCGATCCGGCGCGAAATCGGTATAGGCGAGCTCGTCTTTCTTTTTTATCCCAATCGCATGAGGCGTTTCGCAAATGCGCCGCTCCTGCGGAGTATGCGGATGTGTAATCTTTTTTCGCGACGGATTTGTCGCATCACTTCGGCTTGCGCATCATCGATCGCGGCATTCACCGACGGCGCGCGATTGGTCGCGCGCATCATGCCGTTACCCGGAGTGATCACATTGAATTCCGCAAACCACATGTGATCGCTGTGCCGCATACCACCGGCATCGCGCCCGACCTCGACCTCGCAGCGTGCAAGCAGCGCATCAGAGCCAAGCAATTTTTCTATCGCCGCAATACGTCCGTCTAAATACGCGGAAGCCTCGGGCGTCAATTCATAATCAGTAGCTTTGACGCGCACGTCCATACATCAATTGTACCGTAATTGTGCATCTTGAGTATGAAAAATCGGTGACCTGCATTCGACTGGACGGCACGCTCTTTGTGCGGTACACCTTTCGGCAGCCGTGGAGAAGACAATGACTGATAAGACCGTGTATATGGTAGCCATCGCGGTGCTGCATGGCGATGATGAGGGGGACGCGGAAAAAGCTGCTCTCATCTGCATCGGCCCGTTTGAAGATTTTGAATCAGCTGAACACTGGAGAGCCAAGGTCGACAGCCTCTGCATAGGCTGGCGAATAGGTGGTTTCAACATCGAAACCGAGACGGGCCCCCTGACCATCGAAGAGTCGAAGAAGCTTCCGTACGATGCGACGCCCGACGTAACCCCGGAAGAGGTCGCGGATAATTTACCGGACTACATTCAGAAGAAAACCTGACGAATGATATTTTCTCCTCTCGGCGCGCTTCGGCGCGCTTTCGTTTTATACTTTTTTGGCTATACTTCCGGACATATTCCCCGGTGGCGCAACGGTAGCGCAGCTCGCTGTTAACGAGTTGGTTGTAGGTTCGAATCCTACCCGGGGAGCCAGTCTGGAATGGAAGCGGCGAAAGCCGCTTCTTTCCGTTCTGCATAGCCCTCTTTTTCAGGTTCTAACGCTTCCTGCAGTGACCTTTGATTTTTCAGCTCGTTTTCAATCAGCAAGTACGGATGTAACCGTTCAATGCTTAGTTTTCGGTCTTTTAGAGTTAGGTTCGAGCCGATGGTCGCGAATATAGTTCGCTTCTTCTGCAGATCGTCGGTATTGAAATGTTTTTGTGCATAGGCGCAGAAAGTGAATACTCGCTCTGCTGTCTCGAGATCTCTATCCAACTTCTCTTTAGTCCCCCCTAATTCCTTCTCTAGGCGGTCCCGCTCTGCTACCAGGTCCATCTTCTGCTTTTTGAATTCCTCTTGCGTATAGAGCTCATAATTCGAGTTGAGGGGGGATGTAAATTCCCGACTGAGATTGACGAGGCGTTTCTGGCAAGCGTCGTAGGTCGATTGCAGCGACATCCGCATTGCGCGCTCTTCACCGCCGGAATTCTTCTCGACGTCGTTCAAGAAGTCCAGAGCGAGCTTTAAATAGTCCTGATCAATCGTCAACACGGCGAGAATGGCATTGAATTGTTTCTCAAGCTCCTCAAGCCGGATCGTTTTTTGGGAGCAATTGCGGTTCTTCTTCTTCGTACATCGGTAGTAAACGTAATTCAGAATCTTCGGGTCCTGCATTTCCGATATGTCGGTAATACACTTCGGACACGCTGTCTTGTTTTCGTATGCGAATTTATATTTACAGGTCGTGCAGATAATCTGATTCTTTTCTTCTGCGGTTATCGAGGAATCACACTCGCCACAACGCATCAGTCCAGTAAATGCGAACTCGCGCGTATGCGGCTGCTGTTTCCCGCGCTTTCCCAATAGCACCTGCGCACGTCGAAACTCATTCTCCGTGATCATCGGCTGGTGATTTCCCTTAATCATCTTGCGCTCACCGCTTTCCGGATCGGTCCAGGGGTAATAGCCGCAATAAAATGTGTCATTGAAAATGTTATACATGTGGCTCATTGAGAGCGGCTTACCGCCGATTTTCCTATGTGGAAGTGTCGTCAGATGCCATTCGTTTATCGCTATTTCTCGTATCTTTGACACAGAATAGGTTCCCGAGAGAAACAGGTCCCACATCTTCCGAACGATTTCGAACCGCTCGGGATCATTAGCAATTGTCTTGCTTCCTTTTTCTGTGCCGACATTGATATACCCGATTGGACCGCCACCCGGTCGCCAACCGCGAAGCGCTTTGCTAGTGAGGCCTCTCTTTACATTCTTCGATAGTCGCATTACGTAATCCATCGCTCGGCCTCCTTCAATACTCATCAACAGCCCCGCATCTTCTTGGAAATATGTGCGTCCGGGTGTCTTTATGGCTTTGATTACTGACTTTAAGAGCTGATGCTGCAACTCTCCGCTGTCTCTCGGGTTTCGTGAAAGTCGATCAACGTCCCAACATAAAAGCGCATTTGCCTCGCCAGCAACAATACGCTTTACCATATCGTTGAATATAGGCCGACCTGTGTCCTTCGCACTCATTTCTTCTTTGAATACTCTTGCGACTGCCAGCCCCTCACGCTCTGCTACCGTCTTCAGCGCATTAATTTGATCGTCTATGGATGCAATCTGCCTTTGGCTATCCTCTGAACTCTTACGAGCATAGACGAAGTATTTAAGAGATTGCTGCATATATCAGGGATAGCATAGATAAACACAAGCCACAATAACATCGTGAAGATAATCTCCATTCATAAGTTACAAAATATCTATGCTATCTGTGCTTTTCTCGAATAATTCTTCTTGGCTTTCCGGTTCCTCCGGGAGTTGAGCTTTTAATCTTACATTCCTCCAGGCAGTTACCTGCTTCTTTCCTTTTGGATCTGTAGGGTCTCGCGGTTTGAATTCGGATATGTATGGCGCGTGCATACGTATTCTACCGCCGAATGTTTTCGATGATGCTGCCGGCAGTTTATTGCTGCTGGCGTAATCACAATATGCCTCGTACATTTTTTCTTTTGCAATCCACTCACCCGAGGACTCTTCGAGACAATCTTCACTAAAGCCTGCGATGGTGGATGCCGATCGCATCATTTGAGTCTTGATTTCGTGCGTTTCTTTTTCATAGCTAAAGCCTTGCTTCTCCAGAACTCGCCTCAGTCCGATCAACGCAAAGTTCAATAGACCCGAAAGTTCCTGCGGGGTTGTCATTTTATGTATGAGTTGTTTATCTTTCTTGTGCTCTTCTATGACGCGATTGAAGGGAACAATTACCCACCGGCTAAAATATGCGTGATCCGTAGCATCCTTTACATCCGGTATTTTGTTGCACGCAAAAACCAATTTAGCAAAATTCTTAAATATAAATTGATCCATAAATTTCTTCTCGCCGGATATATAACCGCCTCCGGTTGCGATTTTGAAGGCTCCGTTATCTTGAATATCTTTATCAGAGAGATCGTCGTAAATATTTATGTGCTTCTGATAGAGACCTGCTGCCGCGAACTTGTCGTAGGAAAGTTTCTGCAAACTTATTCCTGCGACATTTCCCTCGCCGATGAACGCAACCAGAAGACTGATGTACGTACTTTTACCAGTGTCTCCATCCCCAACCAATATCATCGCCTTTTTTATGAAGTACTCGCGATATAGAGCGTAACCGAACCATTCCTGCACTAACGCTAACTGCTCTTCGTCTATGACATCGGCTAAATACTGCTTAATGATCGGACAGTCTGCGTCGACGTCATAATTCACAGGGATTTTCGTTTGAAAATACTGGCACGCATCATGCTGATGTAATCGGCCGGTCTGAACGTTGAAAATCCCATTGTTGAGATTGATTAAATTTGGATCTACAGTGAATGTAGCGCGGTCGATACAAGTACGATCCTTTATGGTCTCTAGGGTTTCTTTTACATAGTATGTTGTGCAAGTTTCACCGAGGATCTCGCGTATGGCTTTTTTCAAGATATCTTCGCCGGGAACATACACCCCGCTTTCATAGACGTATATCTCGCGATTTTTTCCCCTGACTGTTCTAACGCCATGAATATCAATCAAATGCCTGGCGAGCTGAAATACGCCACTCTTAGGGTCCTTAACAAAGGATTTGCATATACGCTTTATTTCAGCAGCACTCTTATCTTTCATCTGAGCGAGCCAGTGCCTTGCTGTCTTCTCGAAATAAGAATCGGGACCGAGGTTACTCGATTTGAGTGCGTCCTCTGTCGCTCGTACATGTAGACCCATAGTCGGATAGGTCGTCATTGGCCAACTATCCCGCGACTCAGGGTTGAGAAAAGCGATATCCGAGAAATCATACCCGCTGACTTCATCAGTCATAGACAGCATCGACAAGCGCCACTAATTGCTCAAAGTAATTTAAGGCCTCATCGGCTGTAAGAACTTCACCGGTTTTCTGCTCGTGGAGATCCATTAGCTGAAGGACGTATTT
>JACRFJ010000044.1 GCA_016217935.1 Candidatus Kaiserbacteria bacterium | reverse complement strand
GGTCGCTCGTAGATCGTGGCGCAGATCTTTGATTCGCATTACTACGTCCTACGTTCTACAATCTACGAACTGTCTCTATGGATCCTATCGAGCGTCTTTCATCGCTATTTGAAAAGTTTCCCGGCATCGGCCCACGCCAAGCACAGAGGTTCGTGCAATTTTTGTTGCGCAATTCTACAAGTGGACGTCGCAAGCTCATTGATGCGCTGGAGAATCTGGGAGGTGCTGTCCATCAGTGCCCTGAATGCATGCGATTTCATGCGGGTAATAAAAAGATCTGCAACATGTGCACAAATAGCGAACGAAATGATTCGCAACTCGCAGTCGTTGCATCAGACGCCGACCTCGGAGCACTTGAACGAAGTGGGACCTATCGCGGACGCTACTTTGTGCTCGGTGGCACCATCTCTCTTGCGTCAGAAAAAATGAGTGGACTTCGTATAAAAGAACTCAACATGCGCATTAACGATTTACGAAATCGTTATGAAAAATTTGGAGAAGTGATACTCGCCTTCCCTGCCAATCCCGAAGGCGATGCCACCGAAATTCGTCTCAGGGAAGAACTTGAGCAAGGGTTCCCCTTGCTCAAAGTCACGAGCCTTGGTCGCGGTCTTTCCACCGGATCCGAACTCGAGTATGCGGATCCCGAGACAATCAAGAGTGCTCTTGAGGGTCGTCGTTAGGGTATTTGCCATCCGCCGCGCCGCAATAGCCGCCTGGTCGTTCGATCTGAAGATTCTTGGCCCCGGTGCAATACCGGGGTTATCTTTTTAGTTGCGCACATCGATCATCAGTAGTGAACGTAGCGAGTGCTACGCTTACAGTGGTCAGATTGAGGAGGTCATCATGCCTGCTGACCCAGTGTGCTCGAGATGCAAGCGACCAAAAAGTCTCCATGGGAAAGCGCAGCGTCTGGTCCAGGGCGCATTCCAGAAAGTCGGTGGAGCGAATATGTCTTTGGCGAACTGCACAGGCTACGTGCCCAAGGCATCGCTCTACGAGCCGCAGGCGCAGATGAGCGATAACGATCCCACTCAGCGAGTCCAGTATCGCTGAGCGACAGTGCCGCCAGGCCCGCGCATCGCGGGCCTCGTCTTACGGAAACGGACTTCGACCCGTTCGATCTCAGAGTCGTTTCGAGGAATTCGAGGGACGACAAGCTCAGGGTAAAGCGGTAATGCGCACTTTTGAAAATGGCTGTCGGTGGCCTTTCTTTTTGTAGTAGCGGCTCTTTTGACGATATCGGAGGACGGTGACTTTCGGAGCTCGCGCATTTTTTACCAACTCCGCTGCAACCTCTGCGCCTTCGATATACGGGGAACCCACCATCGTCTCTTTTCCATCATCGGTGAGAAGCACTTTATCGAATGTGATTTTGTCCCCCGCCTTCTGCACGCTTTTGAGAATCTCAACATCCAAAACGCTGTCCTGCATGACAACGTACTGCTTGCCACCGGTCTCTATGATCGCGATTTTAGCCATATTGAGCGGAAACTATACCCTGCGACCCACTTTCCCGCAATAGCGCTTGACGCGAGGACCTTTCGCCGTAAGTATGAATACAGAAACTCAAGTCCGAGGAAACGACCATGACAGCACATGCCCTACCGCGTCCATCGCTCTCCGCGCACGACGGCCTCGATCCGGACGAGTTCGATGACCGTCCGTGGATGTTCCAAGGTCCGAGATGGTGGGCGCGAACCGTCGCGTACTATCGTCTTGCGCGTCGTCTATGGAATCGAACCAGACCCCGCTTCGCGTGATCACGAAGCTCTCGACGAGGCCCGCTCACGCGGGCCTTGCATTATTTGTTTGGCACGGCTTCGAGAATGCCAGTGAATTCCGCCTTGAGCCAACCCAGAAGTGCAGGAAATTCAGATAGATCGAGCGGCCTGCCTGGATGCGATTCATTGTATCGTTCGATGAGCTCCTTGAGCATTTCTCTTATGTGCCCCATAGTGAGATCCGTTTTTAGAGGCTCTTCTGCGGCTCGGCTAATGATCCCATGTGGTGCAACGGTTGATGGTAGCCTCTTGGCATATTCGCGCATATCAGCAAGTAACTCGCGAATTATCGACGGCATAGGCGCATCAGAATTCTGCAATACGAAATTGATATACTGGCTACTGAATTGGCCGGGCTTACCCGGACGGCCATTGCGATACATCCAGTCTCGGTAAATTACATCTCTCGTAAGATCGCGAATGGCCCATTCGGTATTACCGCGGAGATGTTCTTCCTCGACAGGTGACATTGCGTATTGAAAATCGCCCCATCGTTTCAATAGTTCGCGTGTCACGGTTTCGACCCTCGCATGACTGTCGCCGTCGACGAACTTCTCGTATTTCGGTACTTCCGGAAAGGGGAATCGTCGCATTTGTTCACTATCTTCGAATCTCAATTCGGGATGCTTGCGCGCAACGTAATCAAAAATACGTTCCTGCATACCCGGTCGTCCCTGAGAGAGGCGGAATGACCACCAAAATATATTTGCTGTTTCCGCATACGAGAGCTCATGCAGCTCGGCCTTTTTCGTTTGCGACATCCGCGGTAGTGAGTTGAATGAACTTTCGTCCATACCTACTCATCTGCTGCAAGTGCAGGCCGCTCCAAAAGCGGGGCGTCAAGCCCGACTGAGTCCCCTGTGATGCGGAGAACGTCTTTGTCGATCTTACCGAGCTCTTTTGTTCCCGCGTTGTAATGGTTCACGGTAGTCGAGAGCGAATTGCCTATTCTTTTATAATAATCTTCATATGCCTTCAGGTGCCTCGAAAGATTTTCAACGTTCTTCGCAAGATCTTTCGCAGTTTCTTCAATCTTGAACGCCTTAAATCCATAGAGCACCGACTGGAGGTACGCGGCAAAAGTTGTCGGCGAAACGATGATCACTTTCTTTTCGTTATATGCGTAATCGATGAGATTGCGCGTATTGACCTTGACCGATCCCACTTCGTTTACCAAAAGGTCGTAATAAATCGCTTCTGCGGGAATGTACATGAATGCAAACGGAAGTGTGCCATCCTTTGGTCGCACGTATTTCGCCGTTTCATCAATGCGCATCTTGAGATCGTTTTTGAACGACTTCTCTAGTTCTTCTTTTTGCGCATCGTCGATCGCATTGATGACGCGATTGTAATTATCGAGCGAGAATTTGGCATCAACCGGAATGACCCCCTCTTTCGTCATCACGACCGCGTCGACGGTCTCCCCGCCCGGGAATTCATACTGCATTTTGTAAGAACCGGGGGGGAGGATATTGGAAAGGATGAGTTCGAGTGAGCGTTCGCCGAGATTGCCGCGCTGCTTCTGATGTTTGAGCACCTTCTCGAGATTTGCGAGTTGTTCTGCGATTCCCATAAACCTGGTGGTCGCCTCATTGGTCTTGGTCTGCTCGCGCGCTACCTCAGTGAGTTGTTTCGCTACGAGATCACGAATGTCGGTCGCGAGGCGCTGCGACTCGCCGAATTGCGCTCTCATCGATTCGAACATGCGATTCGTACCCTCCCCGAGCTTGTGATCGAGTGATCGCGCAAGATCCTGAAGCTGATTTTGGAGTAGGACGATGCTTTGTGAGTCATTCTTATCCCCTCTCGGTCGCATGAAGACGTACCCCAAAAGTGCGAGGTTGGCCACCAGGAGGACGATAATAAGCCATTCCATTTTGAGATGATAGCATGCAGCTATTCGCTGGATATTCTTGCTCTTTTTTTGCTGATTATCTGTTTAATTTACTAAGGAGGGTCCACCATGTTCAGGCTCGTTATCGCGCTATGCATTTGGGTTTGACTGTGTACCCGATTCAGAGCGCTTCGCATGATGCGCCGGCGAAAGCCGGCTTACTCTTTTGTGATAAAATGCATCGATGCTCGCCCACCAGATACGCTCCGACATGACGGCAGCGATGAAAGCCAAGGATCAAATCAAACTCGACACACTCCGCGGTGCGATCGCCGCATGTACCAACGAGCTGGTGGCGAAGGGAAAGAAGCCGACGGAAGAGATTTCTGACAATGATGCGATCGGTGTTCTCAAGCGTCTTGCCAAGCAACGCAAAGAAGCAGCGGAACAGTATGAAAAGGGTGGCCGCGCCGAGCTTGCCCAAAAAGAGTTAAGCGAGCTGAAAATTATAGAATCTTATTTGCCACAAATGGCATCACGCGATGAGATCGAAAAGGTTGCTCGGGCAAAAAAGGACGAGCTCGGCGTTACAGATGCTGCTGGTGCGGGCAAACTTACAGGCGCTGTCATGAAAGAAATGGCTGGTCGCGCAGACGGCATCGACGTGAAAGCGGTGGTCGCCGCAATCCTCTCTTCTTGAGAAGTTCATAATTTTATGGGATCGTTCGAGTCAGAGCAAAAAGCCAGAAGGACTCCAGCGATGAAAGCCGATCGGATAAAGGGACGTCCGCCGGTGGTTCATCGTGCGGTCGTTCAAGGCGACAGGGAGTCTTTGAGTTTCTACGGGAAAAAAGGCGCTGAAGCAACCAACAAAAAGAAAGCGTCACGTAAGGCGAGCGCAGAAGAAGCAGATGCGTACTTCCGCCAACGCCAAATAGCTCGAGCAGACACAGCAGCTGAGCGAGAACTCGAGGTCACTCGAGAGCATATCGTTCCTCTCGATCCCGAGGATCGTAAACAGGAGGAGACATCGTGAAGACACCCCGACAGAGAACTCCGCCCGGGATGGATTTGCATCCTGGGGACGGACCGCTCGTCGATGCTTTTTTCCGAAGCCTGGAGTGGTACCGAGTGAAGCAACTCGAGCTATTCAAACGAAAACGCGGTCTGCAAGATGGGCTCCGAGTCTATCTTCGGATGGAATTTCGTATCCCCTCTGAGACTCCGACACCGCTTGAGCTCGAACTCATGGTTGGACGGATAGGCAAGTATATTCGATCCAATTGGGCGAAAAAGGCAGCGCGTACCAGGAAGAAGCGAGCTCAATTACGTCGCAGGATGCGCCTGAAAAGGCTGCTCAAGAAAATCGAGTGGGCAGAACATAAAAGACGGGGGCGCAAGCGTGCGGAAAGACGACCGATGCTCTTTTCGGATCTCCCGATCCAAAGAAAACCGCAGGGGAAAGTTGCGTAAGTACCCAGGCGGTTTTGTTTTTTTAGAATGCAACCCGCTTCGAGCGGTGGGAGAAAAGTATCGATATGACACCACAGACGGCTGCGAGGCCAAGCATGCTGAGCACAATGATCGGGAACGATGCGACTCCCGCAAGATGCACGATCAAAAGAGCGAATAATATACGACCAAGAGAGAGGCCTATTTCCTTGAGCGCCGTATACTCATCGATAAATGTGTGGCTATCCGCTGCTTGCTCGAATGATCGAGCGTCGATACTGCGCCCCATTGAGGCACCCGTATGGTACGACGTGTCGACGAGCACGATTGAAAGCGGCGCCGCGATCGTACCTCGTATGATCCACGTTGCGATTGTAAGAACCGATTGAACGTACGGAGATCGTACACCCCACGCGAAGTGTAGAAAGAGCATTCGGATGACCATAGTCAAAATAAATGTGAGCGAGAGCACGATACCAAACATTGCATAAGACCATCCTACAAGCGTGAAGACAACAATCGGCCACATGAAGAGGAGCGCAGCGCCCTCAAACCCCGTACAGAGCGCTCCGAGGAGCATCCGTCTATTATTTGTCGCAAAGAGTTCATGGAATGTCGCTCGATATCCGAGCGAATAACCCTCGTGCGTGTCGTGCATCCGATGCGCCGGTATCGCTGCGATGAGCGCAATGAGCGATGCGGCAGCGAGAAGAATGATCGGCGCGTATGAGAATGCGGCAAGCCCGATACCGACAAAGGCCGGAGTGAGTGCGAGGGTAACCTCGAGTGCCGTTGAGAGGCGGATGCTGCCTTCCGCGTGTGTTTTGTATGGTATCCAATACCACGCGCGATACAGGGCAAAAAAAACTGCAAAAAGGAGAACGCCCCATTCCATTGAATCGAGTACGTTTGCAAACGCGGCGCCCATTGCAGCAAAAGCGAGCGAGAGGAAGATCGAGGCACGGATGAGCATACCGCGCGCACCGTGGCGCAGCGCTCGTGCGGAAAAAGGTGTAATCAGTATGACGAGCAGATGCGTGAGCGCATACGTAAGTGCTGTAGCAGAAAGAGCCTCAGTGAGCGAGACATTTTTCAGATAGAAATAGTGAAACGCGAAGATCCAGACGAAAACATGCGCAGACGAAAGTGCGAGTCGCACGAGAAAACGATGCAATTTCATAGCCTAGACTCTATCTCCACGAGTAAAATGAGAGGATGCGACGACGAGCGGAACGCACGCGACCAAGAGGTACCCGACCCAGACATTCCAGTTAGCATAGAGCGCCCATCCGCTGTATGGCATTGTAAAAATCGCATCGCACAGTGCGACTACGATCATCCATGCGATCGAATACGGGAGGACATCGCGCCAAGAATGCACGCGGAGTGCACGTGTGGCTATTGCTGTTACGGAAATCAGTAGGATGAGTCCTACAAGTCGCGGGAGAAATCCGCCGACAAATCCATAGAGCACGAACCCTGACCATACGAGGTACATGAGCGCATAGATAACCACGCCCCATCCGATGAGTGCACCGTATCGCATCCATCCATTATGAGCGATGTGCGCTCATATTTCGTGTCTTCGTGTGGATAGCTCTTCCTATCTCCTTGCGGCACCTTCCTCAGGGGTGCTTGCATCCATCATGAGAGTGGCAGAGGCGGGGGCGGGTTGAGATGAGAACCTCTCTTTAAAGCGCATTTGTGCATCGAGGTTGACTTTGACGGCACGCGCTGCACGAAATGCCGCTTGGTACGTACCAAAAGCCTCTCCGTATTTACCGCTCCTCAATTGTGCGTCGCCTTCATAGATCGCAGTCTCAACTTCTTCGGTGCTTGAAGCGAGATCATGGGTACTTGTCGCCGCGATTTCAGGAGTAGCCGCAAGTGCTCGTACTTCTCGAAGTTCAACATCTGCCCCAACTCGTGAATCCGCTGCGGCGACGCGGACTTTTCGATCCTTTTTTGCAAGCACACTCCGTTCATTCGATGTACGAGCATTGCCAGTGACCTCCGCATGGGCACGTACGGTCTGCAAAATCGGGCGTGCCTCAGGGACATGCGCAGAAAGTTTTGCGAGTACGCGCGCGTGCCCAACGAGAGACGCTTCCACATTTGATTGTGCCGATACCGCATCGAATTCCCCCTCCTCTTTGGAGGCAAGTTTCATGACGACAGTATCAAAATCGGCGGAAGCCGCGTTAATCTGTGTCTCAATCTCCGCTCGAGCGAGCGGTGTGAGCCGGTTCTTCGCAACCAGCTCTTCTGCTTCTTCGAGTCGTCGCGTCAGACGTTTTGCATTCCACTGTGTTTTTGCATGTGCGGTCGTCGCCAGCATTCCCTCTATTTTTTCTTTCACGTGTATTTTAACCCCGTAGAGTGGATCCCCCGGGAGCGCTGCCTCAGCAGCGTAGGATGTGCCGATGCCGACGACAAGTACAAGACTTGCGGCAAAGACGGTCGCGGGCGCAAAACGGCTCGATGCAATTCCGAAATAGAAAGATTCTGCGAGGCGCATGAAGAGCGGAGTTCGCGCCGGATGCTCTGCCATAAAAGCGACGAGTTCGTTACGCATCGAAACACGCTCGCTCTCCGTAAGAGCGGCATTTTTGAGGGAGCCCAGTATGTCTCTAAATTCTTCCGTCATATGCGTACGATGCTAGGAGTTTTGACGCTCAGAAGCACCCGAGCAATCTCGCCCTATACCCCTAGAGACGTATGAACGAGATCGCTATTACATCATATTTTCACGCAAAAAGCTCCCCGAAGGGAGCCTTTTGCACGCATAGCGGTATTACCAGTTGCGACCGCCGCCTCCGTAACCTCCTCCGCCATTTCCGCGGAAATTATTGCGAGGGCGATCTTCCATCGGACGTGCTTCATTGACCGTCAACTTGCGGCCGCCGAAATCCTTGCCGTTCCACATCTCGATAGCGCGCTGAGCATCTTCATCAGATGCCATTTCGACGAAACCGAAACCCTTTGAGCGGCCGCTCATCTTGTCCATGATGATGACGGCAGACTCAACGGTTCCGGCCTGCTGAAAGGCCTCCTTGAGCTCCTGGTCAGTGGTTGCGTAGGGCAAACCACCGACATATAGCTTCTTTGCCATTGTGATTTCTTGTATTGCTTTGTCTAAAAATGTAAACCAACCCTTCCCCTAGCAAAGCTACGAGAAAACTTACATTAGCAATACTATACCCCGCATATCTTAAACTGCAACAGATTGGTTAGGGCAACACCGGTTTACGCTCGCGGTTCATAAGCTTGCTTAAGCGAGCAATGCCGCGATGAATTCGCACCGAGACGACGTTTTCAGAGATACCGAGTGTGTTCGCAATCTCGCGCGGTGTCATTTCATCGATGAAGCGCATGGTGATCACCGTGCGATAGATTTCATCGAGCGATTTGAGGAGCGCCACCGCTTCGCGTGATGCGGGAATGTCTGCCGGATCACGCAGCGTCTCGTCGACCGGTTCGTACCCATCGTCATCCATCATAGCGTCGAGTGAAGCCATTTTCTTTTTGCGCGAACCATCGACGATCAGGTTGTTGGCAACGCGATACAGAAACGCACGTATGTAATCGATCTTCTTGCCTTCGGAAATATAGAGCCAGGTACGGGAAAACGTTTCCTGCACAATGTCTTTTGCGATCTCTCGATCACGCACACGGATAAGACAATGACGAAAGAGTGCATTCGAGTGTTCGTCGTAGGCAGCGAGAAAATCTGCCTCCAGTTTTCTTACCTTCTCCGTTTTGCCTCTCGCCATAATATAAATCTTTTTTCAAGGTGGACCCTACCGGATTCGAACCGGTGACCTCCACATTGCAAATGTGGCGCTCTACCAACTAAGCTAAGGGCCCGAACGCGTGCATTATGCAGCATTTTCTCGCGCTGCTCAATATGATTCCTTCCGCAACGCTTGCTCCGGATTCTCCGATGTCTCAGATGATATGATATATCATATCAACGCGATTTCCCCTTTGGCCATGGAAAAAGGAGAAAGTGAAGCGGATATTTTTTCTTGAGCCTATAGAGAGTGTTGGTGGCGTACAGCTCACGTTGGCCGGCCTTACTTTCCCAATACCTCTTGTCGAATTCCTTAGTCATACCGTCAATTGCGGTCTCGTATCCCGGTAGCTGATCATCGAGCCAGTGGTGTACTTTCGAAACCGTGTCCAGCCCCACATGTAGTCCGCTCGCAATATACCTGTGGGTACAGCCCGCGATAAGCATACGGGCGATAAGGATCCGCCTGCCGAGCATGATCCTTTCACTTTCTGTCAAAAGATCGCGTAGAAACATTTTCATCGCCTCTCTACCCTTTATTGACGCCGCCGCCGTATAGAGGGCGTCGAGTACTTCTATCCGATCCTGTTTGCTGAGCTCTTTTGCACGAACTTTCATATAATCGATTATCTGCAAATGATATGATATATCATATCACAGGAGATCGTCTCAGCGGAAAACTTGCACTGCTGCGAACGCGGGAGCATACTGGCGGTCGATCTGAGGGAGGATCCCATGACGAGCTTTTTGATTTACATGGAGATTACGTTCATTCTCCTCTATACACACTGGCCGGTAACCGTGCCAGTCATCGTCGTGGCATTTTTCTGCGGGTGGCGAATCCGTCCGATCCTGAGCTTTCTGCCTGCAGTTGCGCTCATGATCGTGTGCGCGATCGCCATGCCGGCGTACGGACTGCTGAGTGCAATGATCGGACCGGGCGGAGATGCTCTCGTGTACGGCGCACTAGGTGTTGCGGTGCCGCTCTACATCATCACTCCCTACGCGCTGGGGTTGCTCATGCGATGGCACAGCGCTCGCCTCAAGAGCGCATGAGGGAGCTGCAGCAAACGGACCAGGTGGGAGCCTGGTCTTCGTTTTTTATTTTTTTCCTGAACGTGCGAGTTGAATGGCGTGTTCGAGGAACTCCCGGATTGAGGAGCCGACGCTTTCGAGCATCGTCGGAAATGACGCGCCTTGGTAAAGACCGGGATTTGAATTGACCTCGAGCATATATACTTTGCGCGACGTTACTATGAGATCGGAGCGCGAGTAGTGCGAAAGTCCCAGAATTTTATGTGCCATGCGAGCGAGATCCATGAGTGATTGCTTTTGTAAGAATGAAAATGGACTGGGTGCCACGTGTTTGAGTGTCCCGCTCTCATGATGTTGCGGAGTGAGGAAGCGCGCTTCATGATCGACATGCGCGGGAGGAAGCGCGTAGTGATCTTCGTTACGGAAGTTTTCGATAATACCGACACTCGCCTCCTCTCCGCGAATATACTCCTCAACGAGCGCAGATCCATACGCGTCCAGTACATCGCCCATTGCATGCGGAAGGTCTCGTATCGTTTCCGCAAACCTGATCCCGTAGCCAGCGCCTTCTGTCGGTGGCTTCACAATGTATGGAGGTCCAAATGTCGAAAAAACTGCCTGAGACATCTCCCCTGTATCGAGGCCTGTTCCGATCGAGAACGATATCGCATGGGGCATACGAATCCCCGCACGCTGTAGAATCTCACGAGCGCGGATTTTATTGAGCGAAAGGCCGGCGGCGAGCGGGCGCGATCCAGCGTACGGCACACCGGAGAGCTCAAGGAGTCGCTGTACGCTCCCATCTTCTCCGACCCCGCCGTGTAAAGCATTGAGAACAACATCAATTTGCACAAGTGCCCGCGAAGGAGTCGTTGGCATTCCACGCGAATGCCAGAGGCCCGATTTATCGATCAAAATATCTCGTACTTCATATTTCTCTTCGGGCAGCGACCCGAGCATCGCAGCGCCGGTTTTGAGCGACAGATTGTATTCGTTGGAGGTTCCACCACGAAGTACACCCACGATCGTACGTGTCATCGAAAAATTATATCATCCGCCGAGCTCGTCGCTTTCGGTGGTACGCAATGCCAAATCGGTGCGCCTCATTATTTGCAAGCACAATGTCTCGCTCATACGCTTCGATGGCACGTTTGTC
>JACRFJ010000043.1 GCA_016217935.1 Candidatus Kaiserbacteria bacterium | reverse complement strand
AGTGATTGTTTGGGCTCATAGATGTACTCAATCGGATCTTCGACCGTCACAATGTGTTCCATGCGCTCGGTATTGATCATCTCAATAAGTGAGGCGAGTGTCGTAGTCTTCCCCTGTCCTACCGGACCAACGACGAGGAAGAAGCCCTGGGAGCGGCGAGCAAATGCGGTCAGCGCATCTGGGAGATTGAGCTCCTGAATCGTACGGATTTTGCTCGGAATCAAACGGAGCGCGATTGAGATTGCGCCGCGTTGAAAGAATGCGTTGCCTCGAAATCGCGTGCTATCTTCGCTCTGATATGCAAAGTCGATTTCTTGTTGCGCTAAAAATCGTTTTTCCTGTTCAGTATTCAGGAGCACTTTCACAAACGCGGCCGTGTCTTCGGGCTTCAGCACCTCCTCTTTGAGCATCGCAGAGAGAGATCCAGCTACACGTATCGTCGGATGTGCCCCTGTCGAGAGGTGCAGATCGGATCCGCCCTCGTGGGCGACCACGTTGATGTATTTTTTGAGCAGTGCGGCGTAATCGGGCATACCCGGTTAGTACAATTTCGAATAATTCATGCCGCAGGGACAACTGCGTACGTTGCGTGGGTAGACTGGCGTGCTTCTCTGTTGTTTGGTTGGTGAGATATTCATATCAAGGCGATTCGAAATTGTCCTACCGGGCATAGAGCAATTGTACTCACTGTTTCTTTCGTTTCTCAATAACGGTACGTACCGTGTTGACAACCTCAGAGGGAATCATGGTCGCTTTGAGCAGGAACTCATCCGCGCCGAGTTCGTGCGCACGATTACGTTCGGCATCGGTGTTTTGATTCGTGAGCGCGATCTTACACGAGCCCTCACCGAGGTGCTCGGAGCGCAGTGATTCGAGAAACGTGAATCCATCACTCTCCGGCATCACGATATCGAATACGATTGCATCCGGTTTGTACCCCTTTCGCAGGGCTTCGAGCGCTTCGCGTACAGAGAGGTATGTTTGCACTATAAAACCTTCTTTGCTGAACTTCATGCCGTACATCTGTAGCAAGAAGTTATCGTCATCGAGGACGAGGACGCTTGGTTGCGATGTATCGCTCATACAGTGGTTTCAGGCGCAATCTGCGGCGGCTGCAGAGGTGCCGGCTCTTCGCTGTCCCCCGCAAGCATCACAGAGCTCAAGTTGTTGATCTCCGAGAACGGAATCTTCTTTGCGAATGCCTTCATGATAGCATCCTCTTGCATCGTGAGCATACCGCTCTTCCTCGCCGCAGCCCACAATTTCGAATCAACAGGGTTATCGAGAACGATCCGTTCGATTTCAGGTGACATTTCCAGTACCTCAAAGACAGCCATACGGCCGCGCAGCCCCGTCGGGCATGTCGGGGTGCGTACTGGTTCGTAAACTGTGTCCGGTATCTGAAAGCGGTATTTCTCCGGGAGTGACTCGAACTGTGTCTCGATGTGCTTTCGATCACTCGACGAAAGCGGTGTTTCTTGTGCGGCACCTTCGCAAAAGGTGCGGACCAGTCGCTGCGCGATCGAGGCGATCAAAACTGGTGGGATGAGGTAGGGCTCGACACCCATGTCGATGAGGCGTGGTATCGTTCCGACCGCATCGTTGGTGTGAATCGTCGAAAAGACGAGGTGGCCGGTGAGCGCTGCCTGGATTGCAAGTTTTGCGGTCTCACCATCGCGAATTTCGCCGACCATGATCACGTCTGGGTCCTGGCGGAGAGTCGTGCGTAAACCGTTCGCAAAGGTATACCCAATCTCGGGATGCACCTGTGACTGGATCACCCCTTCAACGAAATATTCGATCGGGTCTTCAAGTGAGAGCACGTTCCTGTGTTCTCGATCGACTTCAGAGAGCATCGAGTAAAGCGTCGTCGATTTACCACTTCCCGTAGGACCCGAAATGAGAATGAGTCCGTGGGGCCTATCGATTGCATTGCGCATGATCTGCAAATTGCGCTCGGTGAGTCCAATTTGATCAAGTGGAATGAACCCTTGATCACGATCGAGAATACGGATGACGACCTTCTCGCCATTGTATGAGGGAAATGTCGAGACGCGAAAATCGATCTGCCGGTTGTCGATCGATGCTGAGAAGCGCCCGTCTTGAGGTTTTCTTCGCTCGTCGAGGCGAATCGATGCAAGCACCTTGATGCGTGCGACAATCGCGCGGTGGGCAGAGAGCGGAAGAACGACTGATGTGTGCAGATCTCCGTCAACGCGATAGCGCACGCGCACACCTTGGGGCATCGGCTCAATATGTACATCCGATGCTTTCCCGTCGATCGCGTATCGCAAAATAGTGGAAACAATTTTAATCGCGGGCGCATCTTCCTGAATATTCTCTCGCGACGCGCCACTGGTTTTGGCGATCGAAGGGTCTTCGAGGTCGAGCGGAGCGGATTCGCTGTCCGTCTTCGGTGCAGGATTGAGTTTCTGTTCGGATTGGAGATCAGACACCGCTTTCGCGACTTCACCACGAAGTCCTCGATACATGCCGAGTACTTTCTCAAAATCTTCGGGAGAAATATGGAATACTTTGAACGGCAACCCTGTGGTCCGCGAGATGAAATTCAATGCATCGAGCCCCTGGATATTGTCGGGATCCACCATTCCGACTTCAAGTATGTTGTCGGTGACCGCTAGTGGTGCGATCTGGTAGTGCTCTGCACTTTCCTCCGGCACTGAGCGGAGTACATCATAGGGAATCTTTGCATCGCCGAGCGCACGGAGAGGCACGTCGGAGACGGGAGAGGTTGCGAGAGTGTCGGCCATATTAGCGCCTTGGGCTTTGCGGCTGAGTCACGGGAGATGCACTCCTTTGCGAGAGAGGTGCAAATGGATTGGTACGTCCCACTGGCTCTGCCACGATCGTTGTCCCAAAATCATGCAGCGACATGAACGCGCGATCGTTGAAAATCGTTCCATTCAAGTTCACACTGCGCAGCTCGAGCAAGGTGCCGACGAGTTCTTGCTCTGAACTTTGCGACGAGGGAGACCCCGTATTCGTGATATCAGAGGTGAGGAGCGGTGGGGTGGTGGAATTTCGCGAGAGTCCAAACCAAACCCCTATCGCGAGAACCACGACGAGGAGGGCTGCAATTAATTTATGTTGTGAGATCCATTGCATAGATTATTTGAGCCAATAGGTTCTAAGCGTAATATCGAAACTGTAGAGCGGCTCTCCCGCGCGGGTGGCATCGGACCGCGCGACCTTGAGCGACGCGAGATCGACGATTCGAAGCGATGTTTCCAAATCATTCAGGAATTCTTGGAACGACTGGTACGTACCTTGCGTCGTAAATTTCATGGTCAGAGAATCGTACTTTTGTTTCGATGCGCTGATTGTGCCGACTGCAGTCTCGCGCCCATCGCTGCGCTGCGGGGTTGAGACGACGACATTCTGGATCGCCATCCCATGACGTCCTGCAATATTGTCGAGGTCGAGAATGAGACGGACGTTGTCGACGTGGTCGGGCAGCAATTTCTGGAGTCGATCTACTTGTGCCGGGTCAAAGGCATTGTAGCGAGCGAGCAAACTTTGCTTAAGCTGTTGAAGTTCCGCCGCTTTCTGAAGTGCCGCATCATACTGAGCAATTTGATTCCGTGTTCCCTGTACACCGTCGTATGTTGGTTTTGTGTAGAGGAAAAAGATCGCTCCTGCGAGCACGAATCCTACGACAGCAATGATTGTTCGTCCCATACTATGGTGTGCGTGGTGTACTCGGAGGCGTCGTCGTACCCTTCGGTGGGGTCGTTTGCGTTGATTGGTTTTGCGTACCGGTGGTTTGGGGAGAAAACGGCGACGCGTTCAGGGGATTCGGCTGCGGAGTTTGAGCACTCTGGGTGTGTGCAGCATCATTCACCATGTGCACGTAGCTCACTGACGCGGGATTGATGAGCGCAGTCATGTTGAAATGCACACCATCGCTCTGCCGCGTTATGTCTGAAAAGATCGGGCTCGTGACCGCACCGTTTTTGCTGAAGAGATCTGCCTGGAGCGCGATCGAGTTTACGCTCTCCGCGATGCCTGCCATTTTGATTGCGATGTGCTGCGGATCGGTTGCAGACATTTCGAGCGTTTGGAAGGAAATGGTGCTCAGCGTCGCCTGTTCGAGTGTTTTGAAAAATGCGGTCGGCGCGATATGCGCTCCAAGCACTTGATCTGCCATACGCATCCTATCGTCAAGCCGTGTGAGCTCTTGGATGAGCGACGGTTCGAACGCTTCCTTCGCACGTTGGAGCTGTTCCACTTTGCT
>JACRFJ010000006.1 GCA_016217935.1 Candidatus Kaiserbacteria bacterium | reverse complement strand
TGGACATTTCTAGGAACAACAGCGTAATGACTGAATTCGAGGTTCGGGACGCCGCGGCCCTCGGTCGCAGAGCGCAGCTGTGTGGTGAAACCAAACATTTCTGAGAGCGGCACTTTGGCAGTGACGACACGTGCCTGTCCGCGCTCACCCATTGCTTCGATCGATCCTCGCTTGGAATTGATCATGCCGGTCACGTCGCCCATAAATCTTTCCGGGACCACCACTTCGAGTTTCATAATCGGCTCGAGAATCACCGGCTTCGCTTTTTGCGCCGCATCCTGGAATGCATTGAGCGCCGCGAGCTTGAATGCGATTTCGGACGAGTCGACATCGTGGTATGAGCCGTCATACAGATCCACTGATACGTCGACTACGGGATAGCCGGCGAGCACACCGCGCTCCATCGCTTCTTTGATTCCTTTCTTCACCGGCTGGATGTATTCCTGCGGGATCACGCCACCTTTGATGTTGTTGATGAACTCGAAATGATCCTCGCGGTCGACATTATTCTTGACTTTCGCACCTTCGACGATCGGCTCAAGCGGCTTCATGCGGATTTTCACGTGACCGTATTGGCCACGGCCACCGGTTTGTTTGATGTGCTTGTATTCGACGTCCGCCGTGCCCTGGATCGTCTCACGATACGCGACCTGCGGCTTTCCCGTCGTTGCCTGTACTCCGAATTCTCGCTTCATGCGATCGACAATGATTTCGAGATGCAGCTCCCCCATGCCTGAGATGATAGTCTCCATCGTTTCTGGATCTGATTTGATACGGAACGTCGGATCTTCATCGGAGAGGCGAGACAAGGCGATTCCCATCTTCTCCTGGTCGACTTTCGTGTTTGGTTCGATACGCATCGAAACCACGGGTTCGGGAAAGACGATCGACTCGAGCGCGATTGGATGCGCGGCATCGCAGAGAGTGTGACCGATCTTGACCTCTTTCATGCCGACTGCAGCCGCGATCTCTCCCGCGTAGACGGTTTTTACATCTTCGCGCTTGTCTGCCTGTAGACGCACGATGCGGCCCACCCGCTCTTTTTTATTATTGGCGGAGTCGTACACCGTGTCCCCTGCCGAAAAGGTACCGGAATAGACGCGAAAAAAGGAAAGCTGCCCGACGAACGGGTCAGTCTGGATTTTGAATACGAGCGCTGCAAATGGCGCTTCATCCGAGGCCGGGCGCGTCTCTCCGACGTCCGTGTCCGTATTGATGCCTTTCGATTCCGGCATGTCTTTGGGCGACGGGAGGTAATCGACGACCGCATCGAGTACGAGCTGCACACCTTTATTTTTGAGCGAGGAGCCGGTAAGTACTGGGAAGATTTTGTTCTCGATCACTGCTTTGCGGAGAAGTTTTTTAAGTGTCTCAAGCGAGATCTCTTTGCCTTCGAGGTACTCATGCATCACCGCATCGTCGTTTTCCACGATTCGTTCGACGAGCTCCGCACGGTATTTCTTTGCTTCCTCTACAAGATGTGCCGGAATATCGTATGCGACGACATTCTTGCCCATCTCACCTTCGAATGTGTACGCCTTCATTGCGAGGAGATCGATCACCCCTTCGAACTTTTCTTCGGCACCGATCGGGATTTGGAGGCGCACCGCTTTTGTGGAAAGTCGATCGAGAATAGATGCGTATGACTTTTCAAACGATGCGCCGGTGCGGTCCAGCTTGTTGATGTAGCAGATGCGTGGTACCTCGGCCTCTTCTGCATAGCGCCAGTTGGTCTCCGATTGCGGCTCGACACCGGCGACACCGTCGAAAACGACGACCGCACCGTCGAGTACGCGCATCGATCGCTTCACTTCGGAGGTGAAGTCGATGTGACCGGGCGTATCGATGATATTGAAACGAACTTTTGCGGACGTGTCGGCCCCCATGTAGGTCGGGTTCCAGAAGCAGGTGATCGCAGCGGCGGTGATCGTGATGCCGCGCTCGCGCTCCTGCTCCATCCAGTCAGTCACCGTATTGCCCTCGTGCACCTCACCGATTTTGTGACTCTCTCCGGTGTAATACAAAATGCGTTCAGACGTGGTGGTCTTGCCCGCATCGACATGCGCTACTATCCCGAAATTCCTTACCTTTTCCAAAGGATAATCTCTACTCATATTTTTATTCAAATTAAAATCGCCCGAAGGCGTCCCAGTAATGTAGCTGAATTTGCCCAAAAAGCAAAGCCCCGCGTATGCGGCGGGGCGAGGACAAGACACACCCGCTCGTGACACGATGGCGAGGCCATCATGCGACCCTCGATCCCCACCTCGACGCGAAGAGAACGATCGCGGCGCCGATCAGCATGCCGATGAGCAGCCGCACCTTGCTACGGATTTCGCATAATGACACGACACACCTCGCCGGGCTTCAGATACTCTGGATTGCAGACACTGCGTTCGTATCTGCGGTGCTCGATGTACCCCGTGGTCCCGAAGACTATCATGACCGCCACGATCGACCCGATGATAAGAGACGGCTTCGCCGTCAAACACCCAAGCAGAAGGGTGAAGAGGAAAAGAATTCCGAAAACAAACATAATGAGCATGGCTCTCTCCTGATTCTCGCTAGGGTTGGGAGGTTTCACCTCCCAACGTCTGCTACCTCTGCGTAATACGCGCGAGCGTCTTTCAAGAGCGAACTCAGAGTTGGCATTCGATCGTAGAATTCATCAGTAGAAAATTCGACAATTTTCTTTTCCGCGCGAGCAAGGCCAAAAAAATCAGATGTGCTGCTGTATGGATATGAAAGCAGTTTTTTCTCAATGCGCTGCACATCAGCTGCGCCCTTTTTCCACTGCGGCTCATTTATTTCAGCAGGATTGAGAAGCACGTAGGCGAGCACGTGCTTGAAATATTCATCCCGATCGATGTGCTTGGATTTGAAGCTGCCTGCGAAGAGAGCACCTGTACGCTTGCGCTTAATGTTGAAATACATCGTGTAACCGGTAAAAAGTTTTCGCATATACGACGCAATTCCTCCTTCCCGGATTTCCTTAAAGATAAAATGCGCATGGTTCGGCATAAGGGCATACGCGCCGATCTGGACAAGAGGCTTGCCTCGCTTGATATGCTCATTATTTAAAATTCCCAGTAAACTCGTGTCGCGATGGTCGGAAACCGGATTGCTCGTCGTCCCATTGCATACGTACATTAACGCCTGAAAACGTTCGTAATCATGCTTTGATTGAAAGACGATGCGTTTATCAACCCCGCGATTGTAACAGTGATACCATTCCCCTGTAACCATTGGTTGACGCGTAGCCATGATTCAAGCATATCACGTTTACTGGAGGAAGTGTTGTGAGGTTTCACCTCCCAACGCTCATCCCCGCAATTGCGAGAAATTTATTCATGAGTTACTTACCACGCCCTTCGACGGGTTCGATGGACTCACCGCAGGCAAGCTCAGGGCAATCAATTTACCACGCAAAGTGCGCAAATGCCTTGTTGGCCTCTGCCATGCGATGTGTTGTTTCTTTCTTGGTAACAGCAACGCCTTCGCCCTTGTGTGCCGCTTTGATTTCTGCAAGCAGTGTCTCGGCCATCGGTTTGCCTTTAGTACCTTCGGCTGCCTCGACGATCCAGCGCAATCCGAGAGCGAGTCGGCGCTCGGGGCGCACTTCGCGCGGCACTTGGTAATTGGCGCCACCGACACGCCGAGAGCGGACCTCGACCGTCGGAGATGCTTTTTCGAGCGCTTCGTCGAGAATGACGACTGGGTCACCTTCTTTTTTCAATTCATCCATTACCTTGTACACAATTTTGCGCGCAGTATCTTTCTTGCCACGCTCCATCACGTAGTTGATGAGCTTGGCTACCTTGAGCGAGCCGTACACGTCGTCCGGCTGTGGCTGCTTTCGATTTTTTACAGGTCGTCGCATAGAAAATTATTTTGCTGCCTTCGGTTTTTTCGCGCCGTAGCGTGAGCGGCCGCGGCGGCGCTTGTCGACTCCCGTCGCATCAAGCTTGCCGCGCACGATCGTGTAGCGAATACCGATGTCTTTCACACGACCACCGCGCACAAGTACCACCGAGTGTTCTTGCAGATTGTGCCCTTCTCCGGGAATGTATGCGGTGATTTCCATACCGTTGGTGAGGCGCACGCGTGCGATTTTGCGGATCGCGGAGTTCGGCTTGCGCGGCGTCTTGGTAGTGACACGTGTGCAAACACCGCGCTTGAAGGGAGCTGGGTAGAAACTTGGGCGGTTTTTCAGCGTATTAAAGCCGCGCGAGAGCGCGATTGTCTTGGTGCGCCACGTCTTCTTCGTACGCCCCTTCCGTGCGAGTTGATTGATTGTTGCCATTGAATTGAAATGCCCTTCGACGAGGCTCAGGGCCCGCAAAATGTACTATATATAGAGGATTGATGCAAACTAGGCACCCGCAATCAATCGCGCGAGACCGAATACATATGAGCCAAAGGTGCTGCCGAAAAACACCACTATCAATAGAACAAGTCCCATCCCGAGAAACGGGTTCATCTCCATGCGAGTGCGCCATGCGGCGTAGCCGTACTGCAGTGGATTTGGCAATAATGATTCGAGTATTTTCGATCCGTCGAGGGGTGGGATCGGAATGAGGTTGAAGAGAAAGAGCATCGTGTTGATCATCACTACCATAAATAGGATGTCAGCAATCGGTGATGCGATGCTTCCCGTCCGCAACATCGTGCCGACGATGAGCGCGATCACCAGATTGGACGCGGGCCCTGCGCCTGCCACAATCGCCTCGGAGAATCTCCCGGGTCGCAAATTGTACGGGTTATAGGGCACCGGCTTCGCCCAGCCGAAAAAAAGCGGTGAACCGCTGATCGCAAGCATGACCGGGATAATGATCGAGCCCCACAAATCGAGATGCGGAATCGGATTGAGCGTGAGGCGCCCCGCATAGCGCGCAGTGGGATCGCCGAGTCTGTCGGCCGCAATACCGTGCATGACTTCGTGAATGACGGCAGAGAAGATAATGACAACGACGACAAAGAGCGTGTCGTAGATTTGCATGCGAGCACTATAGCAAATTCATTTTGACATTTGCGAGCACGCGGGCTAGGATGCGCGCACATATGGCACGCGTCTGCGACATTACGGGCAAAAAATCGCAAGTTGGAGGCGGGTACTCCAATCGTGTTCGTGCTACCAAGTTCAATCCGACCGGCAAACGCCGCCGCCAAGTCAACATTCAGAAGAAGACGCTCTTTATCCCCGAGCTCGGCAAAAAGATCACCGTGCATGTGTCCGCAAAAGGCCTTAAGACGATGAAAAAACGAGGTGCGTTTGCTACACTGAAAAAAGCAGGGGTTATCTAACGACGTTTTTTCTTTTGCGACTGCTCGCCGCCGACTCGGGCGGCTTTTTCAACCCATTCAACGAGCTCATCTCTGTCTTGCATGATTTCTTCCGGCAGAAGCCAGTACGACATCGAGTATGTCTTGCCGTTATTCGTATACTGAAATGGGCGCGAGCCACGCGATTCGTAATCCGCGCGATTTGAATCCCCTACTTTGAAAAAGAGTTCCCCATCGGCGATGAGCGCAAAAATCTTTTTGTCTTTGTAAATACCCCATCCGCCAAACATCGCGCGCGATGTGATCTCGGTAATATCGCTCAGTACATCTCCCATAACATAGTCGTGAAATTCGTTGTCGCGCGCCATGGATTCATTTTCGCACGATACGCTCGCCATCTGAAATAAATATGATCGTGCCTTCAGTGCACGTGTCGAGTGTCGGGATTCCGAGTCGTGCAAACGTCTCAATCGTTTGCTGGTGCGGATGGCCATACGAGTTGTTGCATCCCCGCGAGAAGATAGCATATGCAGGATCGACGAGACCAACGAATATCGGTGACGAAGAAGTTTTCGACCCATGGTGCGCAGCTTTGAGTACATCGGATTTGAGCTTTGGTCCATCCAACCGGACTAGATACTTTTCTATTTCGTCGGTCGTATCGCACGGAAGCATGAAGCTTGTCTCGCCATAGACGACTCGAGCTACAACGCATCCGACATTGGTCTCGATGCGTGGCACAGTACGATCCGGAAAGAGTATTTCAATGTATGCGCCACGACCAAGATCGATCACCTGACCGCGACCTGCAATCAAGACTTGTGCCTTCTCTGCCTCGATTTCTTTTTCAAATGTTTTCCATGCGGGAGTCGAGCCGAGCACGCTCGATTGGATGATCGTACCGATTCGATACCGATCCAGTACATCCATCAAGCCGCCGATGTGATCGAGGTCCGGATGCGTGCCGATCATTACATCGATCGAGCGGTCGTACCATGGCATCGTGCGAGAGAGCTCGCGCAAGACCGACGCATCGGGCCCGCCATCAATGAGTACTTGCCGACCACTCGGGGAATCGATAAATATTGCGTCTCCTTGGCCCACGTTTAAGAAGCTCACCGTGAGTAATCCGCGCCGATCCTCCGCCCACGTTGCGCATGCGATGATTATGATCACGACGAGCAATGCAAGCAGTGTTGTTCCGGTTATTTTTGTGCTTTTTCTCACGTGGTCATTCTACCTTCATGAATGCTGATGCTATACTGCTGCGCATGTACGAAGCGAAAAAGTTTGATCTCCCTGAAGTCGATGGCATCTCAAAGAAAACGATGGATGAACACATCGGTCTCTACGAGGGGTACGTAAAAAATTTCAACGCGATTTCTTCGCTCCTTGCCGAATATGCGAAAGATTCTGAGAAGCATGCGCATGCGCTCTCCGAGCTCATTCGTCGTCGCTCATTCGAATTTGGTGGCATGCGATTGCACGAGCTCTACTTCCCGCAATTCGAAGGCGGTTCTTCACCGATTCCCACAAGTGGCCCGTTTTATGACGCAATCATACAGGAATACCACAAGCCAGAATGGCTGATCGAAATGATAAAAGCGATCGCAAAGATGCGCGGACCCGGCTGGGCGCTCCTCTACTGGGATCCGGTGGGCAAGCAGTTTCTCACGGGCTTTAGCGGCGAACAGCATCTGGGGCACTTCGTGACACTACCTATCATTCTTGCGCTTGATGTGTGGGAACACGCATTCATCCTCGATTACGGAGCGCAGGGAAAAGGAAAATATATTGACGCCTTTTTCAAGAATTTGAACTGGAGTATCATCGAGAAACGCTTTGAAGAAGCTCAGAGATGACGTAAGCGAGTGCTCCGAGTCTTTTGGAGGCTCTTGAGCGGGGCGACGCGAAAGCGGAAGAATGTCTCAGTAGAGAAATTCCATACTCCAAAAGGCTCGGGGTCGAGCGGCCCCCTTGTGGAAAAGCGCTTTGAGGATGCCGCGGGGTGATATCCTTACTGTATTAGCATTACATTCATTATTATGAATCTCGAACGGGCGATCCTAGTTTCTTTTCTGGGCAATTATCTGATCAATAATTTCGTTGCGGCGCTGGTGGCACTCATCCCTGCATCGACGTCTGGGAGCGCGGTGACCCCGCAATACATCACCTATGTGGTGCTTGCTGCGATTTTCGCTGCGGTGCTTACGTGGTGGCATCTCTCCAGCGTGCGTGGCGACAAAATGCGAGCTGGCATCATCTTTGGTGTCGTGGCATTTGTAGTCTCGCTTCTCACCGCATTTGTGACCGGTGTCGCGGGCGTGCTCGCACAGACCGGATCGCTCTCGCAGATGATCGCGATCGTCCCGAATTTTGGCCCGTTCCTTGCAAGCTGGTCGACGCTCGTCCTCCTCGGATACTGGCTCATTCCCGCGGCCCTCATCGGCTGGTGGATGAACCGCGGCTCTTCGCCGATGATGTGATCTCTCTTTCTTGATTCGAGAAGCGGCGGTTCTACCCGCCGCTCTACTTTTTTATATACCAATAGCCAACGAGCAAGAGCGCGTACGCGGCAAAAACCCAGAGTGCACTGAATGCGGGGACCGATACCGATGCAAATGGGAGCGCGGAAAAAATCTCCGCGACTTTGATGATATACGCGAGGACGAGGTACGCAGGGAATCCGACGATCGGTGCGAGTGGTCCAAGAATGACCCCGAGTACTGCTGCGACTGTCGAGAGCGCCATCGCGGCCGGCACCGCGATAAGCGCAAAGAGATTTGCGGGTAGTGCGACAATGCTCAAGTTTCCGTTTTGATAGAGAAGTAGTGGCAAAACCACGAACTGTGTCGCAAGCGTCGAGGCGACGATTTCGCGAAGTCCCATCTTCTCGGTAATCCATTGCAGTCGAGCCGCAAAGATGCTGGTGAAAAGAATCAGTCCGAGCGTTGCGAGCGCCGAGAGCTGGAAACTCGGATCGTAGAGAAGTGTGTACGGATTCCACATAATCATCGCAAGACAGACGAGCGCAAGGATGCGTGCCGCAAGGAAGACGCGTCCTGTGTTTCTCGCGTACACCGCGAGGAGTGCCATGAGCCCCGCACGCACCGCGGTCGCAGCCCCACCCGTCATGAGGATGAAAAAGAGGACGACAATACCGCTCGCGCCAAATCGCATCGAGCGCGGCGTCCACCGGAGCGCTTGCGCAGCCGCATTGATGACGACCGTGATGTTGTAGCCAGAGAGCACGACGATATGCACGAGGGATGCCCGCTGAAATACAGCAGTCAGACCTCCCCCGAGTGAGCGCTTCTCGCCGAGCGTAATTCCTGCGGCAAGCCCGGCTTCCGGCTCTGGCACCGACGCCCGTAGCCCTCGCAGGAGTTCCCGCTTTACCCAAAATGCAAATGATTTCGCTGGATTCCTCTTCACCGCTCCTGTCTTTTCCACCTCAGCAAACGCGAGAGTATAGAGAATCCTGTTTTTTGCGAGATACATCGGATAGTCAAACTCCCTGCCACCGCTTGTTTCAAATTTCTCAGGCAGCTGTAACGTGCCTTTCGCGATGATCTCGTCGCCGTATTCGACTTCTGTATAGAGCGGCGCGATCACCAGGATCTTTTGTTCGATAGCACGTGACAAGCTACTGATATGATATATCATATCAGTAGCTTGTACGATGAGCCGGACATTTTTCTCGCGCACATCTGGTTCCGTGACGACGAATCCTCGTACTGTTACTTCCTCACCGATGTGGCTATTCAAATTCAAGTCCCCGCTGAGGTGCGCAAGATCCATACGCATAATTCCCGCGCCAAGAGAAAACATGCACACGGCCGCAACGATAAGTGCGGCGCGTTTTTGCGCATCGAGGTATGCGAGCGCACACACGATTGCAGCAATGAAGAGACAAAAGAGTGCGATGGGCCACGAAATGTCAGAGAGTGATCGTACGAAGACTCCCAAAAAGAATCCCGCAATAATTGCCCAAAGAATCCTTGCAGAGATTTCAGAGGGCTTCATCAATCGCGTCATTCACCAGGCGATCAGCCTCTGCGTTCTGTTCTCGTGGTATGTATTCGAACCGGAATTTTGGAAAATCATTCAAGAGAGAGCGGACTTTGGCGACTTGTGGCTTCAACGTCGGTTCTTTTATTTTCCAATTGCCGGAGAGTTGCTCGACGACGAGCTTGCTATCCATACGGATCGTGAGCTCACGATCCGCAAGTCCGCGCTTTTTTGCGTCGGCAAGCGCGAGTGCGACTGCCTCGTACTCAGCCCAGTTGTTCGTTTGCTTTTCCCCAAGAAATTTCTTTCCTTCGACAATGTTCCCATCAGCAACAATCACGTAGCCGGCGCCGGCGGGTCCCGGATTTCCACGTGCACCGCCATCAGTGTAGATGACGACTGTTGACATGCGCTACGCGGCCTTCATTTCACTCGCTCCGTGCTCGAGCACGCGGTACGCATGCACCATCGCAAGTGCAGTCACAGGGATCGAGACGAGAAGACCAACGAGCAGCGCGATGAATCCAAGAATATTGATGCCGACTATCGCAAGAGCGAGGAGGAAGAGTGTCCATTTTTTCCCACGAGTGATGCGTAAGCTTTCTTTGAGTGCGTCAATCGATCCGAGACCACGATCGATCACCACGTAGGTCGCAAATTGGAACATCAGTGCAAAGATAATGCCCGGTACGATGAGGAGGATCATGCCGCCAAAGATGATGAGTCCGAGCAATATAGTCGTCGCGAGGTATGTCCAGAAACGTTGCGGATGCCACAGCTGAGATACTTCCGCTCTCTCTGGAGATTCGTGTGCTTTGAGGAAGAGTGCGATCGTGCCCATCCCAAGGAGGGTTTGGAGCGCGAAGGTAAGGACGAAACTTATAATTCCGCCGAGGCTCTCCGCACCACCCGCCGCCAAGGCACCTTGAATCAGGCCCCCTGTAAAACTGATTGCCCACCCGATGATCATGGTGAGCGCGGTAACGCCGATGAAAAACCACGCACGTTTTTTAAATGTCTCCCAGGCTGAGCTCACCGTGCCACCTACAGTAAAAGTATGCATGCACCTACGCTAGCATCTCGATGCATTTTGTCTATGCAGCGGGGAGAACATCGACGAGCCGCAAGGCAAAGCCACCGCGGAAAGAGTCTCGCTCGACAGTTCCGAGTACGGCCGCTTCAGTGTCCGCGTGCGGCGCGAGCGTGAAATCATCGGGCGTGCGAAAAAAATCAAACGCCCGCGCTTCTTTCCCCGTTTCCGTGCACAGGAGCGACATTTCGATGTGGTTGCCTTCCTTACCAAATCGCCGCATCGACGAGATCTTGAGACGTGTCAAACGAAAAATCGGTTTCGGATTGCCAACACCAAATGGAGCGAGTACAGAAATTTCTCGAAAGAGTGGTGTATCCATTTCATTCACGGTGATGAGTGCATCGTGCGCATCAGCCCGCGCGATATCTCGCTTCGATACTGTGCGGGCGGCTTTCGCAAGCACATCGGGCAGTGTGTGTACGTGTTCGGTCGCGACCGTAAAACCGCCCGAGGCTCTGTGTCCGCCGAATTCTTCAAACGCGTGCGACGCTCCAGAAAAGAGCTCAACGACGGAAAATGAGCCATCGGATCTGCACGAGCCTTTGATGCGCCCCAGCGCGTCGCGACCCCATAGGCACACGACCCCTCCCCGATCCCCCACCAGTGAATTTGCGGCAAGTCCTAAGAGTGAAGGCTTCCATTCTGGATTACCGAGCACGACGATTGCCTCGTTTTCCGCATAGCGCTCGCGCACCCGCTTGCGCGCTTCGCGCACGATCGCACTCACCACTCCTTTGCGAGAGGCGTTGAGTTCCTCGAGGTGTGCTGCGAGTATCTCTGCCTCAGAGTAATCTCGCGTCGTGAGAAGTTTGAATGCGAGGTCTGGCTCGTCCATGCGCGATGCGGCATTGATCCTCGGTGCGATTGAAAATCCGATGTCTTCTTCGGTGAGTTCCGCCTGTCGCAATCTGAGTCGATTGCAGAGCGCTCGAATACCGGGTCGCCCCGATTTACGCAGCACCGTAATCCCCCAGTAGGCGAGCACCCGATTTTCATCGACGAGCGGCACCATATCCGCGACCGTCGCGATTGCGACCATGTCGAGCAACCACTTCTCCCAACCTGGCGTAATCGCCCTGAAGCGATCGGGGTGTTTCCGCTTGCCCTCAGCGATGAGCGCCTGAACGAGCTTGAACGCGACTGCGGCACCACAGAGATCTGCAAAGGGATACGCGCCGCGCTTAGGATTCAGCAGAGCGATCGCATCGGGGAGTTCACCTGTAATTTCGTGGTGATCCGTCAGCACGCAATCAATTCCGATATCTGAAGCGTGTCGTACAGAGTCGAGAGCAGTCGTACCGACGTCGACGGTAATGATGAGCGATACTCCTCGAGTCTTGAGTTCATCGATCGCGCCCCTGTGAAATCCGTATCCTTCGCGATCGCGGTGTGGTAAATAGATTTCAATATTGTTGTACGCAATTTTAGAGAAAAAGTCGTGCAAGAGAGCGGCACCCGGAATGCCATCGCAATCGAAATCCGCGTAGATTGCGATTCTTTCCTTGCGTTCGACTGCACTTAGTACGCGTGCGACTGCATGATCCATACTCGTGAGCAAAAACGGATCATGCGTATGAGCAGAGAAATCGGGCGCAAGAAACGCTGCGATAGCAGCGTCTGTTTCGACTCCCCTTTTTTTGAGCAACCCCCGCACCCTATCCGAGATGTGCATGTCGCGCCATTCTATCACCCGCATTTTGGTATACTCCCCACATGCCTGATTGTATTTTCTGCAAAATCACCTCGGGCCACGTACCGGCGGAAGTTTTGTATGAAGACGAGAAAACAATTTCATTTCTCGACATCCAGCCGATGAACGACGGCCACGCGCTCGTCATTCCCAAAGCGCACGCGGCAGATATATTTGCGATACCCGAAGCAGATTGGCTCGCGGTTACGAGCACCGTGCACAAAGTAGCCCAAGCGGTCGAAAAAGCGCTCTCTCCCGATGGACTCAATATCGTCATGAACAATAAGTCTGCGGGCGGTCAAATCGTTTTCCATGCCCACGTCCACGTGATTCCGCGTAAAGAAGGCGACGGTCACTTGAAAGCTGCGCGCACGTATGTGCTCGATCCTCAGGACGCGCCAGCACTCGGCGCGAAAATCCGCAACGCGCTCACTCAGTAACTCTCACTTCCCGTGCACACACCTTCGTGGATGAAGTCGGCATTTGCGTTGTTCAGTTCGCAGCGATTGCCGTAGGTCTGCGGATCGTAGAGGCGGCACATCATGAGGCAGTACAAGCCCGGCGGGCAGGTGTTGGCGCAGCCTCGGGGGCGCCCGCAGACTGGTTCATACTGTGCGGTGCAGGGTGTTTGGGAGACGCTCACCGTCGCTGTCGCCCGCGCTTCCTTGCCTGCATTGTCGGTCACCGTGAGTGAGACCTTATACATGCCAGCACGTGCGTACGAGTGTGTGAACGACGTGTCTTGCTGGATCGACGCTTGTGGAGACGTGGCGCGTACTGATGCATCTGCATATGTCCACTCATCACCCCAGAGAATCGAGTACTTGAGCTCGCCATTTTCTGGATCAGAAGCCGTAATCTTCCACGTCCCCTGTTCGTCGACCGAAAGTAGGGTTGGTCCGGAGAAACTCGAAATTACGGGGGGCCGATTTTCCGACGATACATCGGTGACTACGATTTTCGTTTGTGCGAGGGGCGCGGGTTCGGCGATCATGCAACGCGGATTGGTGTGCAGACACGCAACGTAGCGAGAGACCGCCGCGACATACGTGCCAGCCGATTGGTATGTGTGCTTCGCAACTGATGGAGAAATACACGGCGCTTTGATGCAGTAGATCCGCTCGACGTCCATCACTTGTCCTTGGCCGTCGCCAAAATCAATCCAGTATCGCGCATCCTCATCGGTGGCGGGTTTGTAGGCGAAGTGCACGCTCAGTGGCGCAGGACCTCGCTCGGGATCAGCTGAGAAGCGATCATTGGGACTGTCGCCGACGTAGATTATTACTCTACCAACAACACGTTCCGGCAGACCGCTTGGTCCGGGCGGACCAAAGTACCCATAGTGGACAAGCGTCGCGACATACGTCCCATCCGCGCGGTATGTGTGATCGATGCGATGCGGCCCGGGGCACATACTATTAGGGCCCGTGCAGGAAAATTTCTCTTCACCGCCATCGCCAAAGACGATCTTGTAATCACCCGCGTCAGCAACGTAATTTGGATTCGCGAGTGTGACATTTGTCTTGAAGACGACCGTGAGAGGCGCTGCGCCGCGGCGTGGCTCCGCTGAGAATCGCGCAGAATTGCCATCACCACCACACCAATGTTTGATGCGCTCGCGAGAAATGGGCCCAAATGATCCGATCGCCGAGACTCCTTGCGAGGTCTGCCAATTGGCAAGTGCCGCTTTCGTCATTGCGCCAAAATAGCCAGACGCTTCGGTCGAGAGGAATCCCTCGTCGTGCAGAAATTCCTGCAATCCACGTACATCATCACCTTGTATGCCCGAAACTAAGTTGCGATTAAGCAGCCCACAGACACGGTGATTGAACACCGGATCAGGCTTCACCATGATAGGAGAAGAGGTCGTTGACGCATTGAGCGCCTCTTTGAGTTGTATTTGGAGAGTAGCAACTTTCCCTAGAAGCTCCTTGATCTGAGCCTGTAATTCTTCTATCGAAAGTGCGGATGCCGCAAACGGAGCGGCAATCACGAAAGACGTGACAAGGCCGGCTACGAGATATTTCTTATACATACACAATAAAGATTATATCTATCACTTTATAGTAAGCGCCTGCCGGGCGTGCGTACCGTATAGACGCTCAAGAAGCATATCTCTTTCCGAATTTCACTCACCCTTCATCAGCCGAGCGCTTGGATGCCGGGCAATGTACCTTTGAGGAGAAATTCAAGCATGGCCCCACCGCCGGTTGAGAGAAATCCAAGTCGATGTTCTGGGGTGCCGCTCTCTCGAATAGCGGTGATAGTATCCCCGCCACCGATAATTTTTTTTGCGCTGCTTGCAGCAATCAATTCAGCGATCGCATGAGTCCACTCCGTGTACCCTTCTTCATACAACCCAGTCGGACCATTCCAGATGATGAATTTTGCCTCAGCAATGTACGGAGCGAGTGCCTGGACCGTGTCGGGACCAATATCGACGATCTTATCGTCCTCCGTGACTTCGTTCGGTTTCTTCACGCGTGATTGTTTATCAGCTCGCTCTGCAACAACATCGATGGGTGCGAGCAGATTTGGATGAGAGACGACTGAAATGTCGGGCGCATGCTCAGAGACACGTGAGCGCCCGACCGGAAATCCTTTCGATTTCAATACATCATTCGCAATCGCACCGACGACAGAGACTTGATCATAGGTTTCGAGAAATGATCGAATAATAGGATCCTTTGTCTCAAATTTCGCTCCACCGATAATAGCAAGGGCAGGGTGGGGTGGATGGAGAGCTTCGCTCAGCGCCTCAACCTCATCCCGGACAAGCAGTCCCGCATACGACGGTAAGATTTTTGGAATACCGACCATGGATGCATGCGCACGGTGCGAATTCGAGAACGCATCATTCACATAGATATCTCCAAGTGATGCAAGTGAGCGGGCAAATTCTTCATCATTGGCTTTTTCAAGATCGTACTCTCGTCGGAGGTTTTCGAGCATAAGAATTTCTCCTGCACGCATGGTTGTTATCGCGTCTTGCGCTGCAGTTCCGAAGAGATCGGGAACGTAAAAAAGGGGTATGAATTTCTTGAGCGCATCTGCAACAGG
>JACRFJ010000042.1 GCA_016217935.1 Candidatus Kaiserbacteria bacterium | reverse complement strand
TGCGGAGGGGGTGAGATTCGAACTCACGGTGCCTTGCGACACTCCTGTTTTCAAGACAGGTGCGATAGACCACTCTGCCACCCCTCCGATCTGCACTTTGTACCACGTGAGTCGTATCGGCGCATGCATTTCTGAAGGATGGAATCGATGTACAATAGAAATATGCAAAAAATAAAGATTGAGCATCATACGCTCTCAGGTGGTGTGTGGATCGCCGCGTGGCTCTTTTCGATCGGTTATCTTCATCTTACTTTTTGGCACGGAGTACTCGCTATCGTGATCTGGCCGTACTATCTCGGGATGCACTTTTCCCCGCCCATGTAGTGGGCGAATGGTAAAGTATTTCGCATGCGCTATAGCGGCGTTGTTCAGGAAGGTTCAAAACGAGCTCGAGAGCTCGGGTATCCGACCATTAACATCGTACTGGACGATACAAACGTTTCGGGTGTCTATATCGCATTAGTCCGCATTGGTTCTGAGGAATACAAAGCTGCAGCGTTTGCGGACCCCAAGCGCAAACTACTTGAGGCGTATCTTCTCGACACGTCGACTGATTTATATGGCAGAGAAGCTGAGATTGAGTTGCTAAAGCACGTGCGAGATACAGAAATATTTGGCGATGACGAGCTCCTGAAGGCGGCGATTGAGGACGACGTCAAAAGCGTGCGAGAATACTTTCACATATGAACGCACGACAGATGACGCTCTGGGGACCGATACTTGTTTTTGTGGCTGCAGCACTGTGGGCGACCGATGCGCCATTCCGCACACACCTTACGCAAGATCTTGCATCGAATTTCATTGTGTTTTCCGAGCATGCGATTTCTTGCCTCATTGCGATTCCCATCTTGCTTTTTAATTGGGGAGAACTCAAGAAGTTATCGATGCGAGAATGGTGCGCAATTCTTGTGATCGGTATCGGAGGGTCCGCGCTCGCAGCGGTCGCATTCACGCAATCGTTTCACTACGTGAATCCGTCGGTTTCAATTGTGCTCCAGAAAGTGCAGCCCTTGATTGCAATAGTACTCGCTGCATGGCTCCTCCGTGAGCGAATGCACAAACAATTTTGGCTCTGGGCGCTGATCGCAATTGGAGCAGCGTACCTGATTAGCTTCCCGGGCCTCAGTCCCCAGCTGTATGAGGGGGAAGTCTTTAATCCCAATACGATCGGGGCGCTGCTCGCGCTTACCGCGGCGCTCTTGTGGGGTGCTTCCACCGTGTTCGGAAAGTACGTGCTGCGAACCGCCGCATTTCAGACACTGACATCGTTGCGATTTGTAATTGGGTTCATCTTTCTTGCGATCCTGAATGCCGCTCAAGGAACATATCCGACGCTCGGCTCCGTGAGCACGACCGACTGGCTTTTCATTGTCATCGTCGCGCTCACGTCGGGTGTATTCTCGCTCTTCCTTTACTACTACGGTTTGCAATGTACCCGCGCCTCGATCGCGACGATTGCGGAACTCGGTTTTCCGCTTGCGGCGGTTTTTGTGAATGCGTATTTTATTCCAGGCAACATTGTGCCCGGGAGCTACTTCGGTCTCTACATCGGACAGTGGATCGGCACGATTGTGCTCCTCCTCGCGATGCTCATGCTCAGCCGTGTGAATCGGGAAGATCTCGGAGGCGCACAGGTGTAGTATAGGCACATGTTTACTGGGATCGTACAGATGACCTCGCGTGTTGCGACTGTCCGTACCGCAAAGCGTATCCAATCTACGCGTATAGAAAAACCACGATCGTGGAGGCTGTCTCCCGGAGAGAGCGTGAACGTGAACGGTGTTTGTTCGACGGTGATTGCAAGCGACTCAGACCACTTTACAGTCGAGTACATACTCGAAACACTCAAGAAAACGAATCTTGCTCAACTGGAGTCGGGAAAGATTGTTAACCTCGAGCGCTCGATGCGACTTCGTGATCTCGTTGGTGGCCAACTTATTCAGGGACACGTGGATGCTACGGCTCGGCTAGATTCGATGCGTGGTCAGGGAAGATCACGTCTCCTTGTGTTCAGACTTCCGACATCGATTCGCAGATTTGTCGCAACCCACGGATCAATTGCGGTCAACGGCGTAAGCCTTACCGTTGCGCGTCTCGTTCGTGGTACATGCACTGTCGCGCTCATTCCGCATACATTGCGGACGACCAATCTCGGAGTGCTGAAGCGAGGCGATACGATAAATATAGAAGTGGATCTTCTCGCGCGGTACGCGGTTGCCGGCAAGCGCACGAGTGTTACAGTGGGGCGCAATGCGAAGAGAAGAGGTTGGAAAAAAGGTTAAGGTGCGGGATGCCTCGAAGCTTCGAGTGGGGATAGTCGTGGCACAGTTTAACGAAGACATCACAGGAGCAATGCTCGATGGTGCGCAGGCGACACTCGAGAGATGGGGTGTTAAAAAGAAAAATATTTCAGTCGCACACGTCTACGGTAGCTTTGAAATTCCGTTTGCATGCGGCCGGCTCGCCGCAAAAAAGAAACTCGACGCGCTCGTCGCGATCGGATGTATCGTGAAGGGACAAACACGTCATGATGAGTACCTTGCCAATGCGGTGACCAACGGCTTGATGCGAATATCGCTCGACCTCAGTATCCCTGTCGGTCTCGCTGTCCTCACGACCAACACCCTCGCACAGGCGAAAGAGCGCTCGCGCGGAGAACACAACCATGGGAGCCAAGCCGCAACGGCCGCTCTCGTCGCTGCACTTTCTGTCTAGTCACGCTATGACGCGAATTATGGTTTTCGGCACCTTCGATATGCTTCACGAAGGGCACCTCGACCTCTTTCGTCAGGCGCGCTTACTTGCCTCGGAGCCAATTCTCATTGTCTCGATTGCACGTGACTCTGCTGCGGAGCGAATCAAGGGGAGTAAATCCCGCCGCACCGAACTTGAGCGTCTCGCGCTCGTTGAAACATGTGATCTTGTCGATGAAGTTGTTCTCGGCGATAAAGAAGGGTACGTCGAACATATCAAACAGGTCTCGCCAGATATCATCGCACTCGGATACGACCAGAAAGGTGAATACGTTGACCACCTTGATGCGGCGCTTGACCGCGTTGGGCTCCACCCGAAAATCGTTCGCCTCAAACCATACAAGCCCGAAATCTATAAAACGTCGCGACTCCGTTGAATACACCAATGTGTGGCTATAGCGTATATTTGGTGTATATCTCATGATACATGATACGGCTCTTTTTGATATAGTTAGGTGATGCGGATAACGAAATATGGTCACTGCTGCATGCTCGTCGAGGAGCGTGGCGTGCGTATCCTCACTGATCCGGGGTCGTGGACGCGAGAAGAACACGAGTCTCTGCGAGACATGCACATTGTACTTTTCACACATGAGCATGCTGATCACTATCATTTGGAATCACTCACAAAAATTCTCGCGAATAATCCAATTGCGAAGGTGGTCTGCAATCCACGTGTCGGAGCACTCCTCGACGAAGCGCATATCCCGCATACGGTCGTGGGAGACGGCGCAATTTTCACCGAAAAAGAATTGAGCATCGAAGGTCACGGCTCGGATCATGCGCCGATTCACGCATCCATTCCGCTTCCAAAAAATACCGGCTACTTCATCGGGGAGAGGTTCTGGTATCCCGGCGATGCGCTCCATGATCCGAAGCGGGCAATGGACATTCTCGCGCTTCCCGTTGCCGGTCCTTGGCTTCTCCTCTCGAGTGCAATCGACTACGCGCTCGCGCAGAAGCCGAAGATTGCATTTCCTGTACACGACATGTTGCTGAGTTCGATCGGACTCTCTATTCATCATCGCGTCACAGCTGGCGCGCTTGAATCGAGCGGAATACGGTGGGCACCACTTACATTAGGCCAGGCATACGATTTTTAGTATGAGATACCTAGGAATCGACTATGGATCGAAGCGCGTGGGTATCGCTCTCTCGAATAGCGAAGGCACGATTGCGTTTCCGCGAGAAACAATCGCGTTTGACGCAAATCTCATTACGAACCTCGCGCGTACGACGAAAAAGGAGAAGGTGGATGCAATCGTCGTCGGGGACACGCGTACATTTTCCGGGTATGAAAATCCCATTACGAAAGAAGCTAAGTCATTTGCAACGCAACTGCAGGTCGCAACTGCACTTCCGGTGCACCTCGTATGGGAATCTGGCAGTTCGATCGAAGCTGGTAGGTACGCACCAGAAGGAGCGGGGCACGATGATGCGGTCGCGGCTGCAATTATCTTGCAGCGATTTATCGATATGAAGGTAAATCGTGTAGAGTGAGCGTATGGAAAGTGACAAATCGGAAATTACGTATGACGATTTTGCCAGACTCGATATCCGGATTGGCACAATCGTTGCTGTAGAAAAAGTTCCAGACACAGACAAGCTCCTCAAGTGCACGATCAACCTGGGAGAGCTCGGAGAGAGGACCATTGTTTCTGGGATAGCGGAGTGGAAGAGTCCAGAAAATCTTGTGGGGAAACAGTGTCCATACATTGTGAACTTAGCACCACGGATGCTGCGCGGCGTTGAGAGCCGCGGCATGTTACTTGCGGCAAGCGACGAGGGCGGTGTCGTCCTTTTACATCCAGAGCGCGCGATCGAACCCGGTCTTCGCATCAAGTGAGATATAATTGACTCATGTCACTGCTCTCGCTTGGATCTTTGCGAGGCGTAATGCGCGCGATTGTACAGGCATTTCCCGTGCCGAAAATTCTGATACCGCCGACCGCTGGAATCGATATTTCCGACGCATCAATAAAGTGGCTTATTTTTGCGCAGGCACCGCTCGGATTACGTGTGCAGAGTTTCGGTGAGGTGCTACTCCCGCCGGGAGCCGTAGAAAGTGGCATTATCCGCAACGGAGAAGCGCTTGCGGCTGTCCTCGCACAGGTACGGAGAGATATGCACGGAGTCAGCGCCGCTCACGCTGCGCTTCCCGAAGAAGCAGCGTATGTCTTCAGTATGTCGATTCCGCCGAAGACTCCGCACGATCAAGTGCTTCGCATGATTGAGTTTGAGTTTGAGGGGCGAGTCCCGATTCCACCGTCCGCGGCTGTATACGACTATACGGTTATGCACGCACAGGAAGACGAGCATACAGAGATCAGTGTCGTCGTATTCCCACGGGATGTGGCATCGGCGTATGTCGAGGCATTCAATGCAGCAGGCATTACACTCCTCTCGCTCGAGATCGAAGCACGGTCGATCGCGCGCGCCGTTTCCTCAAATGATGCGACGGAGCCAATGACACTGCTGGTTGATTTTGGTCGGGCGCGCACAGGTTTTGCGGTGATTCGCGAAGGTACTCCCATATTTACTTCAACCGTTGAAGTGGGGGGTGATTTCATGACGCGCTCGCTCACAGAAAAAATGGCGATGTCTCCCGAAGATGTCGAGAAATTTAAAAATGATCAGGGTCTCGTTCCTTTGGCCAATAGAGATTCATCGCTGGTCGAGGCACTCCTGGGCACCGCGTCGACGCTCGCAGATGAGGTCGCGCGGCACTATCACTATTGGGATACGCGACGTAACGAACATGGCGAGCGCATGACACCGCTTGGACAGATAATTCTTGTGGGTGGCAATGCCAACCTGCGCGGACTTTCAGATTACATCGCCGGACGCGTACAAGCGACCGCGGTGCGCGGCAATGTTTGGCGTAACGTCGCTCCATTTGACGCGTACATTCCGCCCATTACGCGCAACACATCGATGCAGTATGCGACCGCGATCGGCCTCGCGCTGCGAAATTTCCTGGGACACCGCCTATGACCAATCTCATACCGCTCGAAGCACAAAAAGATCTGTGGCAAGAATATCGGGCTCGATTCATTATTACGCTTTCAGTATTTTTGATTGCACTCGCACTCCTTGCACTCGTCGTGTTGGTCCCAAGTTTTATCGCACTCGAGGTCATGTCGCCTCGTGGGGAATCGGCACAACTCATACGGGCAAACGACAGCGAAGTTGCGCTCCTTTCGCGCGTGCAGGGAATCGTACTCCAAATCGGGCCGGTTCTTTCCTCGACCTCGTCTGCGACGTCTGTCATACGTGCCGCTCTCGCACAAAAACCAAATCGTGTCTCGATCGATCATATTGTCTATACCAGAGGAGGGGATACACCTCAGCTCATTTTAAGTGGTTCGGGATCTCGCAGTGTCGTGAGTGAGTATCGAAATGCACTTCTCCTACTCAATCGTTTTACCTCAGTCTCGATTCCTGTCGGAGCGCTTGTTGGGTCCGCAGATGGAAATTTTTCGATGACACTCGGTGGGACATTTTGATATGACTAAGCGCAAAAACACAGTTGCCTGGGGACTACTCGCGCTTGCGCTTGCGCTCTGGTGCGCCGTTGTGTATATCGGTCTGAGTATCACAGGGAGTGCTCACGATCGACGAGAAGCTGCTATCAACGCGACTCATGCGCGGGAGTCTGCTGGCTATGCCCAACGACTCTCGGTTCTTGCCGAGGGGACAAAGACAGAGCGCGAGGCGCTCGATAAGATCGTCGGTGCTGATATTGCAACGTATGCCGACATTATTGAGCGAGTCGGAGAGAGGGCGGGGCTTTCGGTGCGCGTCGAGAATGCGGTGCCAGAAAATATCGCTGCGCAAAATGATGCACCTGCAAAATCTGTGATCTTCATTATCGAGAGTCAGGGAACCTTCTCGAATCTCTTACGTACTGCAGCGTATCTCGAGAATATACCACTGCCTTCGAATGTGCAGCAGCTCGAATTCGAACGGGTACAAAGCAGAAGTGCGCAGCCCTGGTTTCTCACTGCGCGCATCCGCGTGTACACGACCACACCCATTACGTCATGAAGTTCACGCCGATCTTATCTTCTGTGCGAGAGGCGTACGCGCGCCGACACGAGCCCGAACATGTGCGCTCGCTCGCGGCTCTCTTTTGGCGAAGCATGCTCGCTTTCACGGCGATCTCGCTCATCGGTATCGTCCTCTATGGATCATGGGAATTTATGCGAGTCATGCAGATCGTGAGTGCGCCTGAAGATTTTCGTATCGCACCACGTGCGGCTCTCGATCGAAACAGATTGGAACGCGTGCTCTCCGACATCACGGCGCGCCGTGATGCATATGATGCAGTCGGTTCGACGTTTGTACCGATTGCAGATCCGTCTCGATAGTGGGTAGCGGATTAGTGGATGAAGTAAGAACCTCTCATAATGTGAGAGAGGCCTTAGCTGACGGCTTTATACATCCACACCGTTCACAAAATCTTCTTCTGGTGCAGTATTCTTGAATTAGTCCGAACGCATTTTTCTTTCCATCCTCTTTTGAGCAACGCAGATTTCAAGAACAACTCAACTGCATGAGAGATTAGAAAATAAAACGGTATTGCCGTGATATTGATAGAATGCCGTCGTGATTTTTCTCCCACTTTAACTGCTTTGCTCTCCCAAAAATTAACAGCGGTTACCCGATACATTGAAGCCGCGTACGTGGGGTCATCCATGGTCAATATATAGGCATTCTCCGTAATTTGGGATGTCTCAGTCGAAGCCTTTCATCGGCCATAATGCTCACTAATTCTTTCTTTCTGGTGCCCGGGACAGGACTTGCACCTGCACGCCCTTACGGGCACTACCACCTCAAGGTAGCTCGTATGCTAATTTCGACACCCGGGCATTTACAAATGCTCGCCTACTATAGCTAACATCTTATCTACTTTCAATCGCTTCCTGGAAAGAGAGATCACATTGTGTGTGTGCGTGTGTGATACATTCTCCTAAGTAATTTCAATGAATCAGCTTTAGCATATTTCAACTGTTGCAAAATACGTCTGCCGTCCAGAGTTACATGCCCTCGAACGCTGATTCTCCGGTATATCTCTTTCCTCAGCCAGTCGATATGCGTAGGACTCGCGGACACGAAACACGTATAAAACATATAAATAGTATCTTTACTTTTCCTTTCGCCCTGGCGCCACTTTTCCCCACGACTCCATAGTAACATTTCTCAAGTACTTAGTGTCTACCAATTGTTGATAAATAATAAAAAGAGTCCTACTGGGCTTTGCTCTCTTCGCCCACCGCAACAGCTTCACTTTCGTTCCGAACATCTCCCTCTGCAGCTGCCTCAAGTTTTTCTTCGGCCGTCATCGCACCTCCCATCATGCGGGTACGGCGAAGCTGCCGGCGTGCTTCGCGCGCGACTTTGTCGCGAATGTAGTAGAGCTTGGCGCGCCGCACACGTGCGCGCTTCACGATCTCAATCTTGTCGATCATTGGCGAGTAGATCGGAAAGATTCTCTCAACGCCGACGCCACTCGAAACGCGGCGCACCGTAAAGGTGCCGCCCGCTTCAGTGCCATGTTTGCGCGCGAGTACCAGTCCTTCGAATACTTGGAGGCGTGTTTTACCTTTTTCTTCGATTTTCTGATGAACGCGTACCGTATCCCCGGCTCGGAGATCGAGTTTTTTGCGCGCTTCCATGTCTATCGGTGAAATTTTGAATGCCATATGTGCGCGGCACTATAGCACTCCCCGAGAGATAACGGAAGGTCTCTCGTTAGTCTGTGTAGCTTCCGCCCCACGCGCTTCCCGTGTTCGTTCCGGGGAAATAACTATTCAAGTTGCCGCTTTCTGTGTGGATGATCGAGAGATAGCCCGCTCCCCATTTCAAGTTTGTATTCGTAATAGGATATCCGGTGAACGTCGCACATTTGTGATCGATGATGCCGCCGTATCCTACCTGTGCGAAACGGAGGAAGCTCGTGCCCGAGTTCCGCGAAAGGCATTGTCAATATTCAGATGTCTCGCATTGACCTTGCACATCGACACAGCTACGATTGCTACGTTCAGTTCGTGCGAGGCCCCTGTAGCTCAATGGATAGAGCAGCGCTCTTCTAAGGCGTTGATCTGGGTTCGACTCCTAGCAGGGGCACCACATAGGAAATTTCTGGTTTTGCTTCGCCGGTGTGAATTGGCACTTGCAAAATTATTGACATTGATTTACAATAAGTATATACTTAACAATGTTGTTAAGTATGATTAATAGCAACGCAAAAAAACTAGACCGGGTTTTTGCGTCCCTCGCTAATAACCGGAGGAGGCAAATTGTCTATACGCTCGGGTTTCGCCCTGCGTCAATTGGTCAATTGGCAAAACAGCAGCGATTGTCTTTGCCTGCCATCCATCGGCACATTAAAGTGCTCGAGGAGGCAAAGTTGGTACAGCGCAAGAAAAGTGGTCGAGTTAATTTTCTCGCGCTCGACAGGACAGGGTTATTGTTGATGCAAGATTGGGTACTACAATATCAAGCATATTGGGGTACCGACGAAGAAACACTGGAGAATTATATCGCCAGTATAGAAAGCCAAAGTAAGAAGTTAACAAAATTAAAGAAGAAAAAATAATATGAAAAAGTTTGTATTCGTGTTTTACGGTCGCGTCAGACCGGAAGATATTAAGAAAGAAGACATGCAGAAAGTCATGGACGCATGGATGGCATGGTTCGGGTCGTTCAAAGACAAAATGGTTGATGGAGGCAACCCTCTTGCATCAGGAGCACAGGCTGTCACCGCGAAAGGTGTAAAAACGATAGCTACGGGCGCGTCATCGGCTAAGGGCTATACCATCATCAATGCAAAAGATATGGATGAGGCGGTGAAAATTGCAAAAGAATGTCCGGTACTCAAAGACGATGACGAAGGGACGGTCCACGTCTACGAAGCATTGCCAATGTAGCCTTGCGATAAAAAAACCATGATAGACCTCAATGGATTACGGATAAATGTTATTGCGTATTGGATATAAATGTATGAATAACACGAAACAAACTGTAGAACAACCAAAAAAGTGGCTTCCGATCGGTTGGAAAGTGATGGCCGGATGGGGAATCTTTAATGCAATTTTTGCGGTTATTGTTCCCATTACCTCGCTCTTTATCAGTCCTTCGGTCTTCACATTTGGGGTTGAAGATGCAAAGTTTGTTGGCATGTCATGGAACGAGATTGCTGCCTCTAGTCCTCACATGGGTCTCTGGATGGTGTTGATGATGGTGAGTATGTGCTCTATGCACATCGGATACAGCATCCTTACGATATACGTAGCAAAGCGTCCGTATCGCAATGGAGAACGATGGGCGTGGCATGCGTTAGCGTTTTCAAGTCTCGCGATGTTTTTCTACAGCATAGTCATTGCTGCCTATTATGTGCGCGAGGGGCTATACGGAGTGTCTACAGCTATAGGCTTCCCATCTAGTGTTTCGATCGGGGTGCCGTTCGTTGTAATTATGACAGTCGTCTTTTACATTGGTCTGTGGTTACCGAGAAAAGAACTCCAGAAATCTGAAGCTCAATAAAAGAATTTGCTGCCAAAGAAAAATCTGATATTGTCATCAATCGAAGTTGTTTGGGTATGTGCACATGCGCACCCTTAGCTCCGGCGGATGATGCCGTACCATTGGTAATGAGCCGAAGGTATTTGGGTACCTGCACATGCGCACCCTTAGCTCAGTGGTAGAGCAACGCTTTTACACAGCGAAGGTCGGGGGTTCGAATCCCTCAGGGTGCACCATATAAATAAAAAGAGATGCCGCCCTATTGCGATTGGGCGGCGAGCTCCATCCTACGTGCCATGTCGATGTCCTCTTCGCGAAGACGTTGGACCGTAAAGCGAGTCGAACCCTCGCGGCTCTCCCAGAGGAAGCCTCCATCTTGGTC
>JACRFJ010000041.1 GCA_016217935.1 Candidatus Kaiserbacteria bacterium | reverse complement strand
GCGGTAGTCTCGGCCAGAGACATATCGCTGCACGAGTGCGATGCGGTCGTGCTTGAAGATCTTTTTGAGTGTGGTGTAGAATTCTTGTTTCGTATTCACAAGCGAGACATCGGTGCCCTGGCTGCCGCTATTGGGTTTGACAATGACTGGGAATCCGATTTTTCTTGCGAAGCGATATGCCGAATCAATCGTTTTCTTTGAACCGATCGCTCGCGCCCATTCATCCGAGAAAAACGCATCTCCGCGGACAGTGGGATAGCTCATCTTACGCATGAAAAAGGCTGCGTAGTCTTTATCTTTCGCGACGTCCGATGCGCCGACGGGGTTCAAATCAAGGGTGTTGTAGCGAAAATAACTCTTCTTTCCGCTCTGAAATGTAATCTGCCCCACGATACCCCATTCAGGCTCTATCACGACCTGTGCGCCGATTCGTCGAGCCAACTTTTTGAGGAGGGGTCCAAGAATGAGGGCCTCTTTTTTACGCCGCATGGGGGCATCATACACACTTGGCGTCTCACAGGAAGTACGGCTATGATGCTCCCCATGGCGCACAGGATTACGGTTGCCTCGAAAGTCCCGGATGCACGCGCACGCTCCTATTTCAATACGCTCCGAACTCTTTTTCCCAGGACACGCCTCAATGCCATTGTGGTCGCGCAGGCATATACGATCGACGCGAGACTCTCGAGTGCGGAACGTGCACGCGTTGCAGAATGTCTCACCAGCTCGACAATCGAGCAGTCATCGACGAGCACTGTGCTCGCGCCCAAAACGTATGCGTACACAGTTGAAATCGGATATCATCCAGGAGTTACGGACAATGTCGGGAATACCGCGCGCGAGACGATCGAGGATGCCCTCGGCAGAAAAATGAAAGAAGCCGACGGAGTGTACTCGTCGGTGTTTTTGTTTCTGGGTGGAAATGTAGCAAAACGAGACGTCGAGCAAATGGCAGCACAACTGCATAATCCGCTCATCGAGCATGCGCGGATACTTTCGTTTAAAGAGGCGAAAAGGGGCATACCAATTGTCGTTCCCAAAGTCCGACTTCGCGCACGATCCAATGCAGATTACGTGAATCTTACTGTTGATGATGCGGAATTGGTTGCAATTGGAAAACAGGGGATCCGGGATCGCGATGGGACGCGTCGCGGACCGCTCGCACTCTCGCTGCAGGCTATGCGCGTCATCCGAGATCACTTCAAAAAGGAGAAACGAAAACCGACCGATATCGAACTCGAGTCTCTTGCGCAGACGTGGTCCGAGCATTGCAAACACTCTATTTTTGCTGATTCGCTCGATGAGGTGCAAGAGGGGATCTATCGCCGTTATATCAAAGGTGCGACACAAAAGATTCGGAAAGAAAAAGGGAAGAAGGATTTCTGTGTGTCTGTATTTACTGATAACTCCGGGGCGATCGCGTTCGACGACGAATACCTCGTGACTCATAAAGTAGAGACGCACAATTCGCCTTCAGCCCTCGATCCGTTCGGGGGTGCGATTACAGGGATCGTCGGCGTGAATCGTGACGCGCTCGGCTTTGGCCTCGGCGCAAAACCGATTGCAAACGTGTATGGATTTTGCGTTGCGGATCCGCGGGACAATATCGATCTCTACCGAGACGAAAGTAAAACCCAACCACTTTTGCCTGCGCGACGCATTCTCGAAGGTGTGGTCAAAGGCGTCAATGCCGGCGGCAATCAAAGTGGGATCCCGACGCCGCTTGGATTTGTCGCCGTGGATCCGCGCTACCGCGGCAAACCTCTCGTTTTCGCTGGTACCGTGGGATTGATTCCTAGAAAAGCTCGCGGAAAGCGACTCTATGAAAAAAGTGCACGACCAGGAGATTACGTCGTCATGATCGGTGGCAGGGTTGGGCTCGATGGGATCCACGGCGCGACATTTTCTTCTGAAGCGCTCGCGAGTGGTTCTCCGGCGACCGCGGTCCAGATTGGCGATCCGATCACGCAGAAGAAACTTTCTGACGCGATTGTACGCGAAGCGCGCGATCTTGGCCTCTATAACTCGATTACCGACGATGGAGCGGGAGGGCTTTCGTGCTCCGTGGCAGAGATGGCAAAAGAATGTGGCGGTGCGGAGGTGGATCTTGAAAAAGTCCCTTTGAAATATCCAGGTCTTGCACCCTGGCAGATTTGGATCTCCGAATCGCAAGAGCGTATGACGCTCGCGGTGCCGAAAAAGAATTGGGCGAAACTTAAAAAGCTTTTTGAGCGACACGGCGTAGAAGCGAGTGCAATCGGGACGTTCACCGACTCAGGTCGATGTGTGGTGCGCTACAAGGGAAAGAAGATCATGGATATGGAGATGGAATTTCTCCACAATGGGAGACCCATCGAGATCCAGAAGGGAAAGAAACCCGAGCGTACATTCGTCGAGCCGTCGGAGAAAATGCGACGCTTACCGATCAATCGCGTGCTCCTCGACGTTCTTGCACGACCATCGATCGCGAGCAGCGCGTTCATCGCCGAGCAATACGATCACGAGGTGCAAGGGACCTCGGTCACCAAACCCTTGCAGGGCAAGGGGCGCGTGAATGCCGAGAGCGCCGTGATGCAGCCAGTCGCGGGATCCACGCGCGGTATCGTGCTCGCGCACGGCTATGCACCCTGGTATTCGGATATCGACACCCATGCGATGGCAGCTGCCGCGATCGATACCGCGGTACGCAATGCGATTGCTGCGGGCGCATCGCGTGATCATCTTGCCATCCTCGACAATTTTTGCTGGTCCACCTCGAACACGCCTGAGCGACTCTATGAGCTCAAGAAATCTGCAGAAGCATGCTATGAAATCGCGACCGCATACGGTACGCCCTATATCTCCGGCAAAGACAGCATGTTCAATGATTTCCGTGGCTATACGAAAAAAGGTGAGAAAGTGCATCTCGCGGCACCCCCAACGCTCCTTGTCTCAGCGATCGGTGTCATCCCTGATGTGGGGAAAGCGGTGACGCTTGATTTCAAAATGCCGGGAGACGCAATCTATATTCTCGGTGAGACGGACGACGAGCTTGGTGCCTCGGAGTATTTCCACTACCTCTCCGACAAACACAAAACACGAGCGCTCGGAAAACGTGTGCCGCATGTCGATGCGCGCAAAAACTCGAAGACCTACGATGCGCTCTCTGCGGCGATCGGTGCGGGACTCCTCGCCTCAGCAGTCGGGGTTGGCCGCGGTGGGCTCGGCGTTGCACTTGCGCGTTCGGTAATCGGCGGACAAATCGGCGCGCAGATTGATCTGAAGAACCTGCCGGGCGATGCAAAGAAAGCGGATTCAATTCTCTTCTCCGAGAGTCAGGGTCGGATTGTCGTGAGCGTACGGCCTCAGGCGGCAGCTCGGTTTGAGCAGCTGATCGCAAAGATTCCGCATTCACGGTTGGGCGAAGTTTGCGGCACCGCACTCGTCGTGAACGCATCCACGACAGTCAAAATTCCCGTCGCGGGCCTTACAAATGCATACCGCAAAACATTTCGAAATTGGTAGTTCGACAAAAGCTATGGCAAAACCACACGTCATTATTTTTTCCGGATACGGATTGAATACCGAAGACGAAACCAAGTCGGCATTTGAACTTGTAGGAGCACGAGCGGATATCATCCACATCAACGACGTGATTGCGCGACCGAAGCTGCTTAAGGACGCAGAGATCCTTGTTTTTCCCGGCGGATTTTCGTATGGTGACGACACAGGCTCAGGAAAAGCGTATGCGAATCGTGTAAAGCAGCACGTGGGAGAGCGGATCGAGAAATTTCTCTCTCGCGATACGCTCATGATCGGAATTTGCAACGGATTCCAGATTATTACAGCAGCCGGATTTGTCCCCGGAGCGCTTATGGCAAACGACAACGCGCGATACCTCTGTCGATGGGTTGATCTTGAGGTTACCGGTAAAAGTCCGTGGCTCAGTGGCATTGATCGTCTTTCGGTACCGATTGCCCATGGCGAAGGAAAATACTACGCGCCAGAGAAAACGTTCGCTGCGCTCAAAAAGCACGATGCGGTGGCACTGAAATACGTCGAAGGTCCAATAAGTACCCATCTTGGTCTTCCTGGCAATCCGAACGGCTCCATGGAAAATATCGCAGGGGTGACCGCATACAATGGCCGTGTCCTCGGCCTTATGCCGCATCCAGAGCGCGCGGTTCGCTTTACACAACTTCCGCATTGGACATACCTGAAAGAGAGGTATCTCCGCGATGGGGTGCCAATGCCCGCCGCAGGGCCCGGCCTTGCGCTCTTTCGGAATGCGGTGCAATACTTCGCATAGCGATTCATTCGGCAACGATCGCAGGAGGCGGTCATGTCGATCCTCGAACAGCTTGTGGAAGAACCCGTGAAAACAGTCCGGATTAAGGATCAACATCGCGCGACGTATGCAGGGAGGCGGCGGACGCCCGGCGGACGAGATTTCGTCGACATCGACCTGAGGATCGTGAGCGAATGTGGGGGGTGGATCGAGCTCAGCCCTCTCGACGGGTCAACGGATCGCTCACTGGAAGTGCTCGATCTGCATATCATGCGTATCGACGGGTGACGAGATGGGGTCGGGAAACATAGGAGGGATTTCACACCCTCCCGTTTCTTTTT
>JACRFJ010000038.1 GCA_016217935.1 Candidatus Kaiserbacteria bacterium | reverse complement strand
CGTGTCAAGGTGTCAAGGTGACACCTTGACATTGGAAACTGCTGATGACCCTAGCGATTAAGTTGAAAATACGAGAATCCGAAACATAACGACTTACGATGTCGTTAAGAATGTGCTGATCGACCGATGCGAAGAATCTGCGGATGTCGCACTTCAATACCCAATACGTACGTGTATGATTCTGCGAGGCCTTGTATGCGAGCGCGCGGAATCGATTCATCGCACGATGCGTGCCCTTGCCCTCTCGACACGAGCACGAATCGGAAATAAATGTCTTATCAAAGAACGTGTATAGTTGCCGATAGAGCGCGTGATGGAGGAGTCGATCACGCACTGAGGCTTTGTGAATGTCGCGGGGCTTCGGATCCGATATCTTGAAGGCGTCGTAACCGCCGTGTTTATACGTATCCATTGCAAGATCGCGATGGAGTGAGAAAATATTGTCCATTAGACGATACTGGAATTCCTGCACATCCTTCTTCTTGCGTTTTCCTCGCACGAACTCCTTCCATGCAGCAAGCAGATTCTCTATAGAAATGATATCGTCGTAGCTATGAGTGAACTCCGCACGTCGAACGTATCCCCCCCCCCCGGACGATTTTGCAACAGCAATTCGTGCCTGTTGTATCGAAGTTGAAAGACGCCTACCTCATTTGGCAGAGTTTCCTGCCGCACGTCGCAAAAGCGCGACGACAGACGATCGCGCAGCGCATCGATTCGGAACTGCTTGAAACGCTCGCGCACTCCTTCCGCGCCGAGTATCTTAAGGGAGAGCGCAAAATCTCGTCACTTGAAGCAGCTATCGCCCGTCTCGACCTCGCGAAATTTTTTTTGATAATCGCGTGGGAGATGTCGGTACTTACCGATGCGCAATACGCACGCATCTCGGAATACCTCATTGAGGCAAGCAAGATGCTCGTCGGTTGGAAAAACTACATTGAAAAGAAAACCCGGCACATTCCCGAGTCCTAGAATGTGCCGGGAAAGCTGTGAGTTTCTGACGACGAGCCGATTCTCGCGATTCCAGACGTTGTCGTTGTCGAGCGAGTAGTCGTTGCGATTCCACCTGTCGTCGTTCCAGTTCGCGTTGACGACCGAGACTCTTGTGCTGCGCGCCTTCAGTGGCACTGCCGTATGAATGCTCAAATAGGCTGTATCGAATTCCGAGTCTTTACTCGATAGCGCGTAGCACCAACTCATTTCTTTTTTGCGGGAATTGCACCCGAAACCTCGCCACTTGAATCCGCCAACTGGCGGACGCAAATGCCAGCGTGTTCAAAAAGATTGTACCCCACCCGCAACGATTGCGGATGGGGTTGGAGCGCCCGAATGCAGCGACCGAGGGTCACAGATTCAAAGCGTCCGAGTTGCTGACGACGAGCCGAAACTCGCGACCCCAGACGCCGCCGCGGCCGAGCGAGCAGCCGTAGCGACCCCACCTGCCGTCGCGCCAGAGCGCGTAGACGACCGAGAGAGTGCCGTCCGGATTTTCGACCAGGATCAAGTTGGCCCAGCCATCACCGCGCAGGCCGAAATCCTCGCCGCCTTCCTGCTGAAGGAAGAACTTCGCCTGCTTGTCGAGCATGATGTCGAGGTCGACAGACGGGAGCGCATGCTTGCGTTCCTTGACGAGCCGCTCGATCTCAGCGACCGACGCCTCCGGAGCTCTGACGATGAGGCGCAACATCTCGGCAATCGCGAGCCGCTTGCCGAGCCCATAGACCGTCACGCTCGACGAGCCGAGCGCCGTTTCCTTGATGAAGACGAGCATCGGCTTTTTGACGATCGGCGGTGCAGGAACTTTCGGCATGAGCGCGAGCCCAGCCAGAAGATTGTCCTGCAGATTCGGATTGCCGATGACCAGCGTTTGCAACGCGTGGCCACTCATTTCGAGGAAGATCGGCGTTGCCGCGCGCAGAAGCGCGAGTTGCGCCTCCATAACCTGAGTATCGAATTCTTGGACATTCCCCTGAGTCGACATGGGGCATTTCCTTTTTCTGTGAAAGACCGAATCAAAAAGCCGAGGCGAGTGCCTCGACTTCCTTCAGCCACAAAAACTATACCCCATTTTTTTAATTTGTCTAGACTCTCTGTACTTGATCCGCTTCGAGTTCAACCGGTGTCTCGCGGCCGAACATAGGAACTAATACCTTAACCTTTCCGCGCTCTTCGTCAATCTCGCCCACCTTGCCTTCGAGGTCTTTGAAGGGGCCATCGATGATCACGACCGCATCGCCTTCAGAGAGATCGATTGCGTGGCGCACCGTGTCGCCCTCGGTACGCTTCAAGATTTTGTCGACTTCTTCCTGAGCGAGTGGCACGGCTTGGTTGGCGGTGCCGACAAATCCAGTTACCTGTGGCGTATTGCGCACCACGCTCCACGCGTCGTCGGTCGCGATCATGTCGACCAGCACGTAGCCGGGGAAAATTTTCTCCTTCGTCTCTGTCTTGCGACCATTTTTGATCTTGATTTTCTTTTCTGTGGGCACAACGACGTTGAAAATTTTCTCTTTCATGCCAAAGGAATCGACGCGCTGCTTCAAGTTGCGCGCGACCGCATCCTCGTAACCTGAGTACGTGTGTACCGCATACCACTGTCGCTCTGTACCGTGTGTTTGTTTTGCCATAGGAATTATTGATTCGCCGGTTTCGTACCTGTCGAGACAGTAACATTGATGCCGTTGGATGATGTCGCATTGGAGAGATCAATCGTTTGCGGTGTCCGCGCAGGCAAGGCGCTCACAAATCGTGTGAGTGCGGTTGTGAAGAGATAATCAAAGAGCCCAAGGTAGAGCGAGATGCCAACGGAAACCACGATCACGAGCACGGTGTAGACGATCGTCTGCATTCGTGTTGGCCACGCGACGTGGCGAAGCTCTGCCTGGGTGTCTTTGAGATATTGTCCGACGCCTGCCATATTATTTTTTAGCCATTTTAAAAACGCCTTCCGGCGTTTATGTCCCGGATAATACCTCCTGTACACCGTCCGTCAAGGACGGTTTGATTCAGACAGAGAGGAGGAAGCGCGCGAGCGCTTGGGCATGTGGATTTTTTGCAAGTCGGTAGAGTGCTTGCCTGCCGACGCGATCGACGGAAACGATATTCGATCTGAGGAGCACACTGAGCTGGTGACTCACTGCTGAGTGCGTCATACTCAAACTTTCGGCAACTTCCTGCACAGAGAGCTTCTTGTGTTTTGCAAGTAAGAGAATCACTGCCGCTCGCGTCTCTGACGCGACAAGTTTGAACAGACGCGCGACGCGCTCAGCTCGTATGCGCTTTTTCCCTGACATAGAATGACGCTATCGTATCTCGTACGTGATCGTCACGTTGGAGGTTATTTTATTCTGACCGACTGGAATTTCAGGTGAAGGTGGCAAAGCAGCCTTGGTCTCTATTGCATCCATCGCAGCTCCCCCACGACCGTAGGCGTAATAGATGGGACCGTTGTTTTCAGAGAACTGGACGACGCGCACTAAGCGAACACCGAGCTGATCGGCAAGTTCCTCGGCACGCTCTTTTGCTTTATCGATCGCCTTCCCTCTCGCTTGGAGCTGCAGAGCAGCTTCATCATCGATCGTGAAAGAGAGCCCGCTTACCTGCGAAGCGCCCCGTGAACCCACACCGGAGAGCAGATCACCTGCTTTTTCTGTATCGCGTACTTTGACGGTAAGCGTCATGGATACTTGGTAGCCGGAAAGAGTTTGTGTACTCGGTGGACAATATCCACTCGAGCATACTGCGTTTGAATATTTGTATTGCGGATAGATGCTGTATTCGCTGGTCTGAATGTCGTCTTTGTCGATTCCCTGAGATGTGAGGTATGCGATGATGTCATTGCTTTTTTTGCTCGCACGATCTTGTGCGGGCTTCACCTCTTTGTCAGTTTCTTGAATCGTGACACTAAACGTTGCGGTATCGGGAACGGCGAGTACTTCGCCATCACCTGAAACCGTCACTGTATTGCTCGCGCTTACCCCACTTCCGATGTAGCGGAAACTCTGAAAGACATAGATAGTTGCTATCAAAAGGAATAGCGCAAGAAGCCCGAGTGCTCCCGTGCCGGCAAGTCTCATCCAGTAATTCGTACGCACAAAATCCGCTTCTGTGGGATTCATGGAAAATGAAGATGCTATTAAATAATGTATCCAACTATAGCACTGACGCTCGGGCGAAGATTCTATTACAGCTGTGGGGTCAATGAGCTCCGAGCGCTTCTTCTATTGCTTTGGCGACGGCAATGAGTTCCATCTCTGGTGCTTTCTCACGGCTGCCCGGTCGATAGAGAAACTTCCGAGGTTCGTATTCGAGGATTCCCGTATCCCCCGCTTTTCTCGGTACAATATGAATATGTAGGTGCGGAATTGATTGCCCGGCTACTTCCCCGTCATTCCACGCACAGTTGAAGCCTTCTGCATCAAGCGATTTTCTGAGCGCTCGCTTTATTGCTGTAATCAATGCGAAGAGTGCACGATGCTCCTCTTCGGTCAGATCCTCAATATGCTCGACACAGCGCACAGGTGCGACGAGCACATGCCCGGGCACGATTGGGATGTTGGTGGGGAATGCGCGTGCGTATTCGTTGCGAGTGATTTCACGCGCGCGAATGTCGGGACTTTCGCAATAGATACATTTCATTGGGCGACTGGTGGGACTCGAACCCGCAACCGCCTGGACCACAACCAGGAGCTCTACCAATTGAGCTACAGCCGCCATCACGATCGTGGCTTTAGGAGACCTCGATCACGTCCCACATCATAATGGTGCACGAGAAAATGGCAATTGTGGCAGAGCCAAACGAGGCTATCTGGAATGAGGATTTCCTATTAAATGACCTGCGGCAATGCGAGCAATTAAGAGTTGCCATTGTCTGATTATCCCTCTACATGAGGGTATGCATTCAGTGGGGTTTGTGGATATCGGCCACCGAAAGCACGGCGCGCCCTGAGCTTGTCGAAGGGCGGCGCCGAAAAAACTCGATAGACAAATCTACATCGCTACACCTGGTGCCACTGAGCCCGAACTCATACCGGATGATTCTTTCATACCGAAACCGACCCAGAGAGCCGCTACCGCAATCGCGAGGTGAAGCACATTGTCCGCCATATTGACGCCAATGAGACCGAGGACCGTTGAGCCCTGCACGAATCCGACGACAGCGACAAGCGCGTAGACAACCCCGAATACTTGGAAGTATAGACGTACATACGAACCCGCCATCGCAGCGAGAATCGCAACGATACCAGTCGCCAAGTGAATGACATTGTGGAGCATGTCTGTCTGGAAGATACCCAGAATCATGCCGTCATTCGTGATGCCCGGGACAAAGCCCAAGACACCGACAACCGTGAGCACGACGCCAAAAACCCACGCAATAGTATTCATGATAATTTCGACTAATTGGATAATATAGAGCCGATTCGACGTCTCTATACCTCTATTGTGGGCTCTCCCTGCTTGTAGTCAATCCTCTCAAATCAGGCCTCAATAGACTGAAGTCGTACAGCATTCTCGACATGTTCGACGCGAAATACGATCCTCCCGATCGTCTGTCCATATGCAGTGAGGACGTTGACCCGCCATTTTCCTTCATGGAGACTGGACTTGAGCGAATAGCCTCGGTATCCGCCGTCGCGGCCGCCAACGATATTGAATGTAATCCTGCTCTCGGTCACCCACCCGCGCTCGCTATCATAGTATTGCCATTCGTGAACGATAGAAGTCGAAAGTCCGGTCGGTGCGAAGACTGCGGCGAAGACGTACGTTCTGTTATCCGCCGCGCTCGGAGATGCATCAGTTCGATGGAATATACCAGGGAACGGGAGGAGCCGAAGCAGCAGCGGTTGGTGTTCTTGTTCGAGCACATATCCTCCACCTACACGCTGGAGCGAATGGTAGACACCGGCGTCTTTGAGTGCGAGCGGAAGCGGCGGAATAAGATCTGCAAAATAGAGCGCGTTGAATGCGAGGTAGATGATTGCAATGCTACGAATGAGCGACGTGCGCGCGGCACGAGTGGCCTCCGGCGCTACATGCGCGAGGAGGTAGAGGAAGAGTACAACGATGCCGAGACTGAGAATACCGCTTGCGAGGAAAACCACCGGACCGATTTTGTGAATGACAACTGGTACGAAAAACGAGAAAAAAGAAAGGAGTGTGAAAAAATAGATCGATATTTGGAACGGCAAACGAATGTAGAGTCTGCGAAAACGTTCGTTGCCTATCAAAAGCCCTGCGATTGCGAGTACAAATACCCAGCTCGCAATCGGACTGGCGCTGCGCCCATAGAGACTGAGGTACGCACTGAAAAGCCCGCCGAACGCAAACTGCACAACAACAGGAATGAGGGGCGAAACGGTAAGAATCCATGCAAACCGTATACGTCCCGCCTCGATCACGTTCAGGAATATGATACCGGAGCCCGCGAGCGCAAGATAAAAGAGCAGCAGCAGATTACCAGAAAGTGTATCGACGCGATCGAGCAAAAAAAATGTATCGAGCAGAAATCCACCAACGAGCGCAAAGGGAGAAACGTACCGCTCGTACCAATGTATGAGCTCCTCGACGCTCTTCGGCAAATATCTGCGAATCATCATGCGCGGTATGCGGGCGGCTCCTCCCGGATCCCTGCCTGATGATTCACGAAACGCGTGAGTGCGTAAAAAAGCGATGAGAGACGATTGGCGTACGCCCGGCTCGACGCAGAGACAGGGCGTTCCCCGCTCTCATGCAACGTGACGAGCCTGCGCTCTGTACGACGGGATACGGCGCGCGCGATGTCGAGCCGGGCGGAGAGCTCCGTCCCACCCGCGATCAAAAATGACTTCACCTCAGGAAGGGATCGTTCAATGCTGGTGATGAGCACACCGAGCGCTTCGACATTTGAGAGCGGGACGGTCTTTTCCGCTCCGGCAACTTCCGCCTGAATTGTGAAGAGGTGGTCTTGCACATCGCGCAGCAGTATCTTTATTTTCTTATTTCCCACGACGAGATCCTCGGAACATTCCGTTTTGCACCATCCGACGAGCGAATTGAGCTCATCGAGCTGCCCCAAGCACTCAAATACAGGTGACGCTTTGGTCACGCGCACTCCTTTTGCGGTATCGAAGAGTTTGGAATTACCCTCGTCCCCCTTTCCCGTGAAAAACGCCATACGCGATGTCGAATAAATCGATCATAGCAGGTTATACTTCAGAGAGCACCGCTCGAGTGATTTCGAGCAGGAGGACCTTGCGATGCGCACGATCCTTGCCACCATTCTAGTCGCACTGTCGACCAATGCACATGGGCACCTCAATAGCGCTGATCCGACGGCTCTGCCGTCACTTTCACCGCAACAGAGGAGCGCGGCCATGCAGCCCCTGGTGCGCTCCGCGACGGAGTGCATCGCGCGCAAGGTCGCCTTGGATCCGCGTGCTCAGGACCAAAACGGCAACATTGGAGACTTGATCGTCGCTTCGATGCCCGCGTGTGTCGATGCGGTGCGCGCCATGATCGATGCTCACGATCGATATTTCGGCGATGGCACTGGCGAAGCTTTCTTTATGGGGCCATACCTAGACGTGCTCCCCCGCGCAGTAGGGCAGTACGTCAAGCAAAAAGGAGAAGCCGGCCCGTAGGCCGGCACTTTCTTTTTAGAATAACCTGGTTGCACGCAACCTGTAGCAACGTATGCTGAATGTGGGAGGATTCGCACCATGACTGCGATCCACGAAATTCTATTGACCGTTTCGCTCCATGCGGGGTCAGCAGATCTGCTGCCGACCGTTCTACACAACGGCATGTTCTGTGACACCGATATCGCACTCCGTGCAGTGATGGCCGCAGTCGATAAAGGTCATCGCAATACAATCGCAACACGTGCTGCGAACGAGATGCTGGGTCCGCGAACATGCTTCTTTGAAGCCCGCGAGACCGTCCGTATAACGATCGAATCATTCCTCGGCATCGTACCTGGACGCAAAGACTTAGGGATCTATCGCGCGCATGTTCACACCGTTCGGACCTATGACCAAGATGGAGGCTTCCTCTGGGAGAGCCGCGAGGGTTCGACTCGCTTTACGGTCCAACGTCTTCGCGAAGAGGACATCGACATGGCACGTAGGATGGAGCTCGCCGCCCAATCGCAATAGGGCGGCATCTCTTTTTAT
>JACRFJ010000040.1 GCA_016217935.1 Candidatus Kaiserbacteria bacterium | reverse complement strand
GAGTTTATGGACAATGTGACGGTCTACCGGCTTGGTTTCGGTGTCACGCTCGACAAGTATCTTCTCCCCATTCTCGGTGCATTCAAGGCGCAGTCCCTCGACAAGAAACTGAGATTCCGATTCATGTGGTCGCTCATGGCAAGCTATGGGGCAATAGCGGGTGTGATCCTGAAGTTTCTCGGATCACGCGCCAGCTTCATCATTGCGCATCACGCGAGCGAACTCTACACATCTCGGATCAAGCGCCGCGTCGCTGAGTATGCGCAGCGCAAAGCAGATCACCGGTATCATGGGAACGAAATGGAAGGGACGAACGAACTTATCAGTCGCATTCGTACTACCTATCAGGAGCTCACGATGAAGCAGGAGGGGAAGCTGGTTCGTCCTGTCTAGCCGGGTATGAAACGCGTCCTCATATTTTCACTCACGTACGTACCGTACATCGGCGGCGCCGAGGTTGCGATCAAAGAAATCACAGACCGTATCGACCCGAGCGAATATGCGTTCGATATGATTACGCTTCGATTCGATCGGGCACTTCCGAAAATCGAGAAAGTGGGCAACGTTACCGTGTATCGCCTCGGGCCGTCGGTCTACAACGCGAAAGTCTCAGACCGTAGCCTTCCGTGGCAGCTCCGTCTCGCAAAGATTCTTTTTCCGTTCACGTCTTTTGTATTCGCATGGCGGCTTGATCAGAAATATGTCTACGACATGGTCTGGGGCATGATGGCAAATCATGCGGGATTCGGCGCCCTCTTCTTCAAATTCTTTCATGTTCGAACGCCGTATTTTCTCGAACTCCAAGATGGGAGAGCATTCAAAGATATGCGTGTGCGCCGCCCGATCCTCCTATCGCTCTGGTGGCTTTATAAGCGGGTGTACCTTGCAGCAGACGTCATCAAAGCAATCTCGCATTTTATCGAGCGCGAAGTGCGCGGAATCGGATATGAGAAAACGATTGCCGTGATCCCCAATGCGGTCGATGTCGCGAAATTCTCAGCGCCCGTCGATGAGCGCGACATCGCCGAGTTGAAATCCCGCTTGAACAAACAAATGGGCGACGTATTTCTCTTCACCGCGTCACGACTCGTACTCTCACGCGGTGTTGAAGATACGATCCGTGCGCTTTCTTTTTTGCCAGCAAATGTGAAATTGCTTATCGCGGGATCTGGTGAAGATCGTACGGCGCTCGAGCGGATAGCGCACGATATCGGTGTCGCAGAGCGCGTCATCTTTGTCGGCCACGTGGATCACAAAGAATTGCCGATGTACTACAAGATTTCAGACATTTTCGTGCGCCCGTCGATCATCGAAGGGTTTGGCAATTCATTTGTCGAAGCGTTTGCCGCGGGCATCCCTGTGATCGCGACTCCCGTTGGTGGTATTCCTGATTTTCTCTTTGATCCCGATAAGGATCCTTCGTATGAGCCCACGGGGCTTTTTTGCGAAGTGCGCAACTCCGAATCTATTGCAAAAGCTGTGTCGCGTTACATGCAGGATCCGCAGCTCGTAACCCGTGTCGTGAAGAACGCGAAAGAGCTCGTCGCGCAGAAATATGATTGGAGCATCATTGCAGAAGACATGAAAAAGCGCATCTTTGATCCGCTTACGAGGAGGGGATAAAACTCTAGGAGGTTCCTCCAATTGGGTGTTTGATAGGGGCAGGCACGATCCCCGTGCCACGAGATCGGAAGGAGGCTGTCGTGTCGCTGACAGACCGCGTCGCCAAACCCGAGGTTCAGAGTCAGCACCTCAAACCGCCGAGCGTAGCGGAAGAGAGCGCACGGTGGCTTGCGGACAATGTGTTCGAGCCCCCGATGGTGCGAGCCGTCAATCGTGCCGCACTCGCGTCTCTCGACTCAGCGATGCTGTTCTGGATCCACTTCTGGATTCCCGCGACGAAATCAAGCGGTCCGGTTTGATCGTCGCGTGAACCGGATGGCGTGCCACGTTCGCGTGGCGCGCCATCACCCTTTGCGCTACAGTTACTCGCATGAAAATTGTGCTTGCCGCAAGCATCTATCCGCCGGAAATCGGCGGGCCTGCTTTTTACGCAGCGAATCTCAAAGAAGCACTTGAAAAACAAGGACATACAGTTTCGCTCGCGATTTTCAGCAGGTACAAATCGCTTCCCTCTGGTTTCCGCCACCTGCGCTATCTCTTTGAGCTCATGCGCTCTGCGCGCGGCTCGAATCTCATAATCGCGTTTGATCCACTTACCGTCGGATTTCCCGCAGCGATTGTAGGTCTCTTCATGCAAACACCTGTGGTAGTTCGCGTTGGAGGCGATTTTATTTGGGAGAGGCACATCGAAAGAACAGGGGGCTTAATCCCGCTTTCGTCTTTTTATCTTGATCGACAAAAATGGAATACAAAAGAAAAGCTCCTACTCATAATCATCCGGTGGGTACTCGCTCGTTCTCAGATTGCATTCTCATCACAGTGGATTCGTGACATCTGGCAGCCTGCATACAGGTTTGATACAAAAGATGCTCATGTAATCGAAAATGCAATTCCTTCAAAAGTGGAGTCTCTCCCGCACAAACGCAAGAATTTCCTGTTTTATGGTCGTCAAATACAGTTGAAAAATGCGCGCGCGTTCCGTCGTGCATTTGTAAGCGCGAAGAGTCGATTCCCTGCGATAGAGCTCGAGGAAGGATTGCTCCCGCAGAATGAGTTGATGCAACGAATGCAAAGCTGCTATGCGGTAGTGCTCCCGTCAATTTCGGATGTGACGCCGAATTACATTCTCGATGCGATTCGATGTGGAAAACCTTTTTTGCTCACCAAATATAGCAGCTATGCAGGAGAGTTTAAGGACTACGGAGTCGTTATCGACCCACTTTCCGAAGATGATATGGTGCGCGGAATTTCTGAACTTGCCGATGATGCTTCGTATGCGAAATATCATCAGCGGCTCGCAACATTTTCTCGCGTGCGCACGTACGACGATATTGCAAGAGAATTTCTCGCGCTTGCTTAGAGCTTGCGGGCTTTGACGATGAATCCAGTGCCAAGGAATTTGAGCGGCGTTTTATCGAGGTGTTCAAAGATGCGCGATTGCGCGACGGTGAATCGCGGCAACAGTCGATCGAGCGGATAGGGAATTAACTTAAAGTTGTAGTAGAGGGTCTTCTCGGATTCAAAGCCATGTTCGCGCAAGAGTGTTTCGAATCCACGCTTCGTGTATTCACGATGCAGGAGGCCTGTAGCTTTCGAGGGTCTGACAGCATTGCGAACGAGGCGGAGCGCGTGGTTCCACATGCGCCATGGACTCCAGACGTTGGGTACTGTGATGATCATGTATCCACCGCTCTTTACTACACGCGCAGCCTCACCGAGAAATCGAGCCTGATCTTCGAGATATTCAATAAGTCCCATCGCAATCATTGTGTCGAACGATCCGGTATCAAAGCGAAGTCCGTAGGCATCTCCGACCTCGCACGTCACATGCGGATCATTTCCTGCGACGCGTTTTGCAAGCTCAATCATATCCGGCGCTGCATCGACGCAGGTCACTTCGTAGTCGTGTTCGCGCAGACCCTTGATCATGATCCCGGGTCCCGATGCCAAGTCGAGAACTCGCTTGCCCTCCCCAGGTTCGAGTACATCGAATACTTTTTCGCGCCGGACACGAAACGAGTACCCTTCCGGTGTCCCGCGGTCGTATTCCGCCAGATAGTCGGAGCTTGTTTGGTTGAAAAATGTGACTTCAGTTCGCATAATTTCTCACTTTGCTCAGCCATCTTCGCACGCCTGATACGATTACTGCAAACCCTGGCCCCGCATCGGTCGCGTCGAGTGCCATGCGCTTGAGCCGCATGGGATGTGTCGAGCGGCCATTCGTCCCCTCGATCGTTGTGAGTGCCGAATTGAATCCTGCATCTCCTACGATTCGCTCGATCTCTTCGTTCCAATCGTCCAGCTGTCCGTTGGGGTATGCAAATACTCTTGAGATTTTCCCAATGCTTTGCTCGAGTACCTCTTTCGATCCGCGGATTTCATCGCTCGCTGCATCTTCTAAAGTGCGAGAGAGAATCGGGTGACTTTTTGTATGTGCACCAAATGCGATACCATTTCCGCGCATTTCTCGAATTTCTTCAAGAGAGAGAGGCGCATACACGGATCGATCTCCGGAGAAATCACGCAACGCCGATTCGGCTCGCTCTTCTGTCTGCTGCAATCGGCGCTCGCGCTCTCTCGCATCCAGTTTCTTGAGCTCCGTGCGAATAGAAAAATCTTGTCGAATCTTTTCGCTCTTTGAACCATTCCCGAGTCCGGAAACATATTCGAGACGGTCGACCCATAGTGGTTTCTTGTCGAGCACGAAATCGCTCGCGAGAAACATCGTCGCCGGGATGCGATGCTTTTTGAGCAATGGGTATGCATGCTCGTAGAAATTGCGGTACCCGTCATCAAATGTAATCGCGAGTGCATATTGCGGAAGCGTTCCTCTGTTCAGGCGCTCAGTCGCTTCGTCGAGGGGAAGGATTGCATAGTGCTTCGTAAAATACATGAGCTGTGCTTCAAAAGCTTGGGGTTCGATAAACTTGCCGATGTAGTTGTAAATCCCTTGATCTCGTTTCGGAGCGACCCCATGATAGAGTACGATCGTAAGACGATTCCTATGCAAAAAACGGGACAGGCTGGTAATACCACAGAAGTGCAAAATACTGAAAATAAGGCTCCGCATTCGCATCAATATAGCGGATTATCGCTCCTTGTTATAGGGACTGAGACAGGAGTTTTTAGGCCTGAAACCGAAGCCGCAAAGCGCATCTTTGCATATGGAACACATTTCAAGGAGGTTCATATCGTTGTCGTTTCCGGTCCGCACGAATATAGAGGGACGAGTGTCGGTAACGTGCACCTCTATCCTGCAACTGGATCGCGCTTCTCGCGCATCATGCGTGCACTTTCGATCATACGTACGATTCCTCACTACGACATCGTCACCGCACAAGATCCGTTCGAGAATGGATTCGTTGCGTGGCACGCCGCACGACGAGGAAACGTCCCACTTCATCTCCAGATCCACACGGATTTCCTGTCACCGGCATTTGCGCGGCATTCTTTTATGAACCGTATTCGCGTAATCCTCGCCCAATTTCTGCTCAGGCGCGCCGATCGCATTCGCGTCGTATCCAGCTGCATCCGCGTCAATATGATGAGGTTAAACCTCATCGCTCCCGTCGCGGTCTTGCCGATTTTTGTCGACGTTGATCGATTTAGGAATGTCGCCGATCAAAACCTTGCGGTACGTTTCGCACAGTTCAGAACAAAACTCCTGCTTGTATCGCGCCTCGAGCCTGAGAAAAATCCATGCCTTGCGCTCAAATCGTTTGCGAACGCAGCTCCCCAGAGCTCATGCCTCATTATTCTTGGAAAAGGGAGCGAACAAACGCATCTGATACAACTTGCAAAAGAGCTGAACATTTCGGACAGGGTTTTTTTCGAAGGCGAGAAAGATGCAGCGCCGTATTATGCGATTTCCGATATCGTGCTCATCACCTCTCGCTACGAGGGGTACGGTCGGGTCTTTATCGAGGCTTCCGCGGCAAGGAAGCCGGTACTCTCGACCGATGTCGGCATTGCACGTGAGTCAGGGGCGACCGTCGCGAGTGAAAAAGATTTTGCGAGAGCGCTCGCCGAATGGTTTACGAGTGGCCCGAGAACGAATTCGCTGAAATCCTACCCATACCACTCCTTCGACGAATACGTCCGTGCATATTGCGACGATATAGCACGTTCTTGCGAATAGACTATAAAAAGCCCATAATGCGGCCCTATATGGCCGTAAAAAAGAATGAAAAGAAGCCATTGATCGGTTTTATCGGACAGGGCTGGATCGGGAAAGCCTACGCAGATAATTTCGAAGAACGCGGATACGAAGTCATACGATACTCGCTCGAGAAGCCGTGGACCAAAAATAAGGATCATATCAAGGATTGCGATATCGTTTTCATTGCGGTGTGGACCCCGACGACGCCGAGGGGATTTGATATTTCTGTCGTTGAAAGCGTGATTCCGCTGGTGGGCGATGGAAAAATCGCAGTGCTCAAATCGACGATTCTGCCAGGCACGACCGCACAATTGCAGAAGAAATTCCCCAAAAAAATTGTGCTCTACGGTCCCGAGTTCCTCTCTGTCGCATCGCACGTACACGATGCGGCACACCCGTTCGCAAATCTCGTCGGTATGTCAGTCAATGATGCCGAGCACTACCGCGCAGCCGAGCAGGTGATGAAGACGCTTCCAAAAGCGGCGTATTCGGATATCTGTATGAGTGCGGAGGCGGAGATTTTCAAATATTCCCACAATACGAGTGCGTACACGCAAATCATCACATTTAACCTCATGTATGATCTTGCGCAGCAGTTTGGGGCCAGTTGGGACGTGGTAAATCGCGCGATCCAACACGACCCGCTCATTTCAAAGCGCTATGCACATCCGGTTGATAAAAAGGGCCGAGGGGCGGGAGGTGGCTGCTTCATCAAAGATATTGCGGCACTCAGTAAGCACTATAAGAAGCTTCTCCCGCACGACAAAACTGCGCACAAAGTGTTCGAAGCGATGGAGGCAAAAAATATTGAGCTTCTGAATGCGACCAGCAAAGATCTCGATCTTCTCGCGGGCGTGTATGGCCCCACTGTCGTGAAGAAGTCAAAAAAGGGTACGCGCGTACGAACATAATTGCATGAAGATCTTACTCACGACTCAGGTGGTCGATGAGAAGGATCCATACCTGAGTTTTTTTGTACTCTGGCTCAAGGAGTTCTCGAGGCATTTTCAAACTATTCACGTGGTTTGTCTCAAAGAAGGCACACACTCGCTGCCAGGGAACGTGCGCGTCCATTCGCTTGGAAAACCCTCCTTCGCCAAGGCTACAGAGGGCGCAGGAAGACGAATCTTTCTGCGTTTGCAATATATTTCACGATTGCTTTGGTACGCGTGGACACTGCGCAGTGAATACGATGCTGTGTTCGTCCACATGAATCAAGAGTACGTGCTCATCGCCGGTGTTCTCTGGAAGCTGCTCGGGAAGCAGATCTACCTCTGGCGTAATCATTATGCTGGTGACGTGCGAACCGATATCGCAGCTCTCTTATGTAAAAAAGTCTTTTGTACATCGAAGTTTTCGCACACCGCGAAATATAAAAAAACAGTATTGATGCCGGTTGGCGTCGATACAGATCGGTTCCAAACTGCCGAAGGAGTAGAGCGAGTGTCGCGCTCCGTCCTCTTTTTTGGACGTTTTGCTCCATCAAAGAAGCCGGACTTGCTCGTCAGCGCTCTCAAAGAGCTCACACAACGAGGAGTTCAGTTTTTCGCATCGTTTTACGGCTCTGCACTCCCGGCAGATCAAGAGTATCGTGAGCAAGTCATGGAAGACGCACGATCGCTCACCCAGATTCAATTCTTTGAAGGCATTCCGAATGCGGAAGCGCCGCGAACGTTTAGCGCCCATGATATCTATGTAGATTTGGGGCGCAGCGGCATGTACAACAAAACAATTTTTGAGGCAGCTGCGTGCGGTTGCTTGGTGCTCGCAGCGAGCAAAGATTTTGCAGAGCTCGTCGATCCACAATTTTCTTTCAGAGAGGACGGGTCAGATCTTTCGCGCAAATTGCAAAATCTCCTCGCGCTTTCTGACTTGGAGCGTGAAGATGCACGTACGCGCCTTAGAACTCTCGCAGAGTCACAAAGTCTTTCGACACTTGGCACTCAGCTCGCCATAGAGCTCGCGTAATATGCCCAAGATCAACGCCACGCTCGCACTCCTCACACGAAATTCGGCGCACACCCTCGATCGTGCGCTTGAGAGTTCGAAGGACTTCGACGAAATCGTTGTCGTCGACGGTGCGAGCACTGACGCAACTCCGCAGATTGCGCAAAAGTACGGTGCGCGGATTATTTCGCAAGACCCTCTATTTCTTGCGGCCGATGGAAGCATCAAAAATTTCGGCGCTGTACGTAATCAGTACGTCCACGCATCAAAGCACGATTGGATTTTCGTTCTCGACGCGGATGAGAAGTTGACGCCGGAACTTGTTCAAGAAATCAGATCTGTCGTGAGCACTGGTGTTCTGGGTGCATATTGGGTGTCGCGTTTGTACGAATACGACGGGTACACCGTTACGTGTTCTGCAAGCTATCCGAGCCAGCAAATGCGGTTTTTCCATCGCGCAGTCGTGGCGGGATATATCAAACGCATTCACGAGCGACTCGAGCTGAAAGCTGGTACCGAACCAAAGCACCTCAAGAACCATATGCTGGTACCACTCGTGAACGACATGACAGTGGTTCGTAGAAAGTGGCAGCGTTATATTGAAATCGAATGCGCGCGACAGCGACCGATTGCACCATTTCGTGCGCTCCGGCTGATTTTTCGAGAGTTCGCGATGGGAATTCTCTTTTTGATTCGCATCGCAAGGACGTATTTCCTCTGTCGCGGCACGCATCTGCCGTTCTCTCTTGAACTCACGAAGCCGCTCTACCAATTCATGCTGATCGGGGGCATTATGCGTTCAATCGGGCGCAAATAACGTCTATGTGCGGAATACTTGGCATTACAGAACGTAACGATGAACTGGTGAGAGATGCGGCAAAAACGTTTGCATATCGCGGACCAGACGCATCTCGCATACTCTCAGACAGCGCCGTTACCATGGGACACAATCGCCTTGCCATTATTGATCTCAATCCAAGATCGACGCAGCCGATGACCGATCCTGATGATACGACTCGTCTCATGTTCAATGGCGAAATCTATAACTACAAATCGCTCCGCTCTCAACTTGAAGCGAAGGGCTATGAATTTCGTACTGAGTCGGATACGGAGGTGCTCCTCAATGGTTACAAAGAATGGGGAAATGATATTGTCGGGAAACTGCGTGGTATGTATGCGATTGCAATCCATGATCGCACCAACCAACGGCTCGTTCTCATTACTGATTATGCGGGCATGAAGCCGATTTTCTACGCACGGATTGGCGAGGTACTCGCGTTTGCATCGGAGATGAAGGGTGTGACGCACATGCTTCGCGCAAAAGGAATTACACCCGAAGTTGATACGGAAGCACTGAGCCTCTACTGGTCGCTTGGCTACTCCGTCGCGCCGCGCACGATTTTCAAAGACGTATCGCGCATGCCGAGGCGTACGATTTTGACCATGGACCTTGCGAGCGGTAAAAAAACCGAAACGCACTATGCCCTTCCCACTCCGACTGCCGTATCCGAAGGTGACCTGAAGCAGCTGATCGAAACGGCGGTGAAACGACATTTAGTTGCGGATGTTCCGGTCGGATTATTTTTCTCTGGGGGAACCGACTCGTCGCTCATCGCGTCCATTCTCAAGAAGTTGGGCAAGAGACTTGAAGCATTCAGCCTTGAGCTTGCCGCGCATCCGGAAGATAGTTCGTATTTCGACAAGATCGCAAAACACATGTCGCTTTCGATCCATCGATTCTTTTTTGGCGTCAAAGAATTCGACGAGATCTATCCCATGATCGTGGAAAAAATTGACGAGCCTATATACGACAGTTCACTTTTCCCTCTCTTCTACATCGCACGTGAAGCGGCACGACATGTGAAGGTCGTGCTCTCGGGGGACGCGGGAGACGAATATTTTCTTGGCTATCCACGCTCGCAAACGCTCTCCCACCTCCATGATGCCCCACTTGACCGTGATCTCACGCTGCTGGATCGAGCCTACGTACTCTTACCTCGATTCCGAGGCAAGGTGCGGCTCTTTGAGAAGCTCTTTGTCTTCTTCCGTAAACCAGTCTCCTACTACGTGCTCGTCACTGGGCCGAGCAAGGATTACATCTCAATCGCGGATTGGCGCCGCGCGAAACGTGCACTTTCGGCAAACGGTACGACACCGGTATCATTCGATGCGGATTACTATCTTGAGAACGATCTCCTGCGGAAGGCCGATCTCGCAACGATGTACAACTCAATCGAGGGGAGAATTCCACTCCTTGATCCGGACGTCGTCTCATCGGGCATATCCCTCATGCGGAACATGGTGCCGATTCAAGAACTGAAGCCGGTATTAAAGCGAATACTTGCGACGTATCTTCCGCACGATCTCGTGTATCGCGGGAAGCGGGGATTTGGCCTCGATGCGTCAGTATTTTTTGGGTCATCGAAATATCTTAAGGAAGATCTGAGGAGCGCCCAGGCGTATTTGGCCACACGCGGATTGCAGCCGAGAGGAGGATTTCCAGCGACCGAAACGATGATTACGCGCCGACCGCAAATGGCATGGCAGACGATCATGCTCTACCACGCGCTCAAGAATGCTCATATATGAAACGTATCGCCTTTGTGATCAACTCGCTCGTGCTCGGGGGCGCGGAGCGGGTTTTCAAACTTGAGACAGAGGAATTACGTGCTCGTGGATTTGATGTACATATGATTCTCCTTTTTCGTCGCGGTGAGTTGTCGATCGGACTTCCGACTGAAAACGTTCACGTGCTCCAGGTGTCATCGGTGTTCGACGTGTCGGGGCTTCTCCGATTTCGTTCGATACTACGCAGGCTTCGTCCAACAATCGTCTACTCGACTCTCAACGAAGCAAACTTCGCATCACGACTCGCGGCACTTTTTCTGAGAGGCGTGAGAGTATTCACTCGCGAAGCAAACATGGCCGATGTGAAGCCAGCGATTTACAAATTGTCCGACATCGTATTGGGCTTTCGTTCCGAGAAAATCATTGCAGTCTCGAGTGCAGTCGGAGCTTCGCTCATTCGTTACGCTCCGCACTTGAAGAACAGAATCGTCACACTCTACAATCCAGTGCGTTTGCCGCCACCTGCTGAACGCACCCCATCAGAGAAACTACGCATACTAACCGTCGGAAGCCTCACGCCTAAGAAAGATCAGGAGGTGCTCATTCGTGCGATGCAAGCTCTACCAGAAACTACGACACTCACAATCGTGGGTGCTGGCGCTTGGCGCGAACACCTCGACCGCCTTGTTGTTGAACTTAATCTCGGTAAGCGCGTGTATTTTGCAGGATTGATTCCGCACGAAGAAATCGATCAGGTGTATCGTGCACATGATATCTTTGTGCTTCCATCGAAACGCGAAGGTTGCCCGAACGTGATCTTGGAGGCGCTCTCCTACCGTATGCCGGTGGTTGCGTTCGACATTCCCGGGATGAAAGAATTTGTAAAGCCGGGATGGGGATTATTTGCGGCGAGGCGCACTCCGGAAGCTCTACGAGATGTAATTCTGTCGCTCGTCCCATCCGCACAAAAAAGAATAGGCATGGGTACTGCGGGGTTCAAGCACGTTTCCGAACATCACGCTCTCCATGTCCATGTGCGCGACCTCATCGGCATACTTGATTCGGACTCAAGCACGCATGCTCAGATTATATGACTACAAAACTATGAGCGTCGACACACAGGACCGATTCGCCTTTGGCAAAAACTGGCAGAAATTTCTCGTACAGATCTCGGACGAGCGGATCGAGAAAGCAAAAAAATCGCTCCTCGGCTTCCTCGAATTACCGGATTTGCGTGGAAAGTCGATGATCGACATCGGCTGTGGAAGCGGACTTTTCTCATACGCCGCGCATGGACTCGGTGCCTCGAAACTTCTTTCTTTTGACTATGATCCGAATTCTGTGGCTGCAACAGAAGCCATGTGGGAGAAGGCCGGCAAGCCCGCGAATTGGAAGGTCGAGCGAGGATCAGTGCTCGACACAACGTACCTAGACACGATGCAGCAATTCGATATCGTCTATTCGTGGGGCGTCTTACACCACACCGGGCATATGTGGGAAGCGATTCGCAATGCGGCGCGGCTCGTCGCACCGCGCGGTTTTTTCTACATCGCGCTCTACAACAAAGTCGAGGGCCGTTTCGGCTCTCGCATGTGGTGGCGCATTAAAAAGACGTACAATCGCTCGCCGCGCTGGGCACAGGTAATTATGGAGTGGATCTACGTATTTATTTTCTACATTCTCGCGAATCTACTGCGAGGTAAAAATCCGTTGCGTGCGATGCACTCGTATGGCGCCGCGCGTGGCATGCGCTGGAAGGAAGATGTCGCAGACTGGCTCGG
>JACRFJ010000001.1 GCA_016217935.1 Candidatus Kaiserbacteria bacterium | reverse complement strand
GGTAATTATGGAGTGGATCTACGTATTTATTTTCTACATTCTCGCGAATCTACTGCGAGGTAAAAATCCGTTGCGTGCGATGCACTCGTATGGCGCCGCGCGTGGCATGCGCTGGAAGGAAGATGTCGCAGACTGGCTCGGAGGGTTCCCGTATGAGTATGCCTCACCTGAAGAAGTCTTTCAGTTTATAAAAAAAGAATTTCCGGATTTCCGACTCGTTAATCTGAAGACGCGCGGATCAATCGGCAATAACTGGTTTCTGTATAAACGATCGTAATCGTATAGCGTGTGTGAACGTGTACGCAGCCGCTATACATATGAGTGGCTCAACCGGGAGTCGATACCGTGGTTGTCCCAGGGGGCTCGTCAGCACCGCGTTCAGTGCAATGACCGTAACGCACAAGAGGAGAAAAATACGCATGTGTCCTCGTGCGAAGAACGGGGAGACACATGCGGAGGCGAACAAGGCGATCCAGACGAGCCGTTCGAGCGTAATCGGCCACATCGGCCAGGAAGACGCAGCGCCAATGCCATCGCTCAGAATCGAGCGCAGTACGTTGTAGCCGCTCCCGACAACAAAGGAGATCGTCTTCTTCAAGTGAAAGGTTGCGTACGAAATGACGCCTTCACGATTCAAAACGTCGGACGCTCTATCTGCAAGTTGGTCGGCGTATGCAAATGTATAGAGTTGCTCATAGGGAACGGACTCGAAGGGTAAAAGTACCGCCATCCGTGCTCGGTCAACGGATGTTCCATGTTTCTCCGCAAGGAAGAAGGGCAGGTTGTAGTACGCCATATTGAATGCAGGAACAGAGGAAAGTGCAAAATGGCCAGCAACAACATAATTGCGAATCATCCACGGCGCTATCAGAAGCACCGCCGCACACAAAAATACGACGCCTCTGACTACTGCCGAACGTAGTTTTTCCGTCTCGAGCGAGCGCATCGTAAGTGCGATACCAAACAATGGGATCATGTAGAGCCCGATTGGTCGTACGAGCACTGCCATGCCAAGAATTGCTCCGGTACAAAGAGTTCTCCCTATGGAGATCGGCTTGCTCAGGACAAGAAATGTTGCGAGCGTAAGTAAAAGCGTGAACAGCACATCGCCACCCATGCCAGTCACCGTAATCAGGATCATCGAGGGACTCAAACCGACGAATATAAGAATGCTACGTGCGGATCGATTGCTGAGTTCACATGATCGCGCAATGAGATATGAGAGAAAAGAGATTGCTGCGGCGAGCAGCGCCTGAACAAAAAAGATCGCCCAGAAGGATTTTCCCGTCAGTGCGAGCACGAATGCGAGGAAGGCAGGATATCCTGGGGTTCGAAACGTCTCAGGCTCCTCTCCCGCATATCGGACAAACCCATTGCCAGCAAGTAACGACTCTCCGAGCCGAATATACTGCCCGGAATCTTGCGAATAGATGCGTTCCTTGAAGTCGACCCCGTTTACTCTGTACGTGTGCACGAGGAGGGCGAGCAGCGCCATATGTGAGAGCGCGATGAGTACGCACAGAACAAGGGGGACTCGGTAGGAGGCGAGGGTACTGTACATGCCGGAAAGTATAGCGGATACTTTCGCCATGGTTCGAGAGGCACAACACAGAGCACGGATGACCATGATTTTCCATGGGCGCTTTCCGGGGGAGAAGGCTGCGGCGCTCTTCGCTGCAAAGAGTGCTGAAGCCTTTGCGTCCAAAGGGATTGCGGTCGAGCTTCTTGCTCCGCGTCGCATTGATCGTGTCCGTACATCGCCGGCAGAAGTGTATGGAGTCAAAGCGAATTTTAAAGTCACGTATCTTCCGATTATTGACCTGTTCTCAATACCAATCATACGTGTCATCGCATATCCAGTTAGCATCTTCACCTACGCAATTTCCGTTTTCTGTGCAATCTATTTCACGCGACGGAAATATACGGTTCTGTATTCCAACGAGGCGATTCCGCTCCTTCCTCTGTCCCGTATCGCGGAACACGTGATATACGAAATACATGATTTTCCACAAAAAATGCTGTGGCTGTACCGTATGCTTTTTAAATGCGTTACACGTATCATTGCGACCAATACATGGAAACGAGATCAGCTCGTCGCGCGATTCGGCGTGCGAGATGATCAGATTCTTGTCGAACAAAATGCAGTCGATGTGGTGCTATTCGGAGGATTGTCCGCACATGAAGCGCGCACGCGCCTGGGTCTCAAGTTGGACACTCAGTATGTTATCTATACGGGCCAACTCTACTCATGGAAAGGTGTTGATACACTTGCCCTCGCGATCGAGAAGATTCCAAATGTTGTCGGCGTGTTTGTTGGGGGTGTCGGTGAAGATTTGAAACGATTCAAGAAAGACTGGGAGAACAGTGCAAACATCCGCATTGTGGGACAAGTCCCGTACCGAGATATCCCTCTCTGGCAGGCCGCTGCAGATGTGCTCGTTTTGCCAAATACGGCGCGGGAAGAGATATCGGTGCACTACACCTCGCCGATGAAACTCTTCGAATATCTCGCAACGCAAAAACCAATTGTCGCTTCAGACCTTCCCTCAGTCCGGGAAGTAGCGGGCGACGATGTACTATGGTTTGCGAAGCCGGACGATCCCGAATCGTTTGTACATGCAATCCATCAGGCACTCGATAATCATAATGAGGCCGTAGAAAAAAGTATACGTGGCCGCACTCGCGCAGAGTATCATTCGTGGAGGAAGCGCGCCGAGAGGATCCTGCAGGTTATTCTTTAGTGTGGCTGCGCCAGGAGTGCGAGCGCGAGGAGCACGATACAAAAGAGAAGTACCTTTTTTGCAAACGAAGTCTCCCTGAAATACAATTTTCCCGAGATAATCGCCGCAAGCACATTAGTCGCCCGAAGTGCTCCGGTAATAATGGTCGCGGGTGCGAACGAATAGGCGAAAGCATTTGCTGTTACGGCGAGACCACTTGAGAGCGTTTGTACAACAAAAATCGGTCGTCTGAGAAGTGCAAAGGGATTTTCTCGCGCTCGAAAGAAGGCCATGCAGAAGAAGTAGAGGCCGATCCCTAGATACATAATTGATTGTTCCGCCTCGACCGAATTGAAGTGCGTGATGTCGTACTTATAGAGGGAGAGCGTGAGAACAGCCAAGATCGCCGTAAAGCACACGAGCCAAAAGCCTTTGATCCGCAGATGTTTGATAGAAAAAAGCAAAAAACCTGTGAGCGCAATGAGGACGATTCCTATGACCTGTAACCCCGAAGGGCTATAACCAAGTATTGAATCAACTATAAGAAGCAGTGGCACGGTCCACAATCGTATGAACACGAAATCACTTCGATCTGCCTCGATAACCGCATGGACAGAAACGTGGGCGAGCAAAATCTCGAGCGCAAGCCTCGGCACGAGCGTGGGCAGGGATGCGATAGAAAAGGCGAAATCGCCATAGGTAAAACCCCAAAGCACGATAACGATTACACCAAAAAGAATATTTAGAAACCCAAAACTGTACGCACTTGCGCGCTTCCCACTCACTTCATATTTCCCAATCGAATCTGATATTTCGCTAAAAATACTGCAGGCCGCTGCGAGTATGATGCCAATCATCGTTTCATTGTATCGTCTGTGTCACGAATTGATGCGACTATGTGTTCGTGGTATCGTAGGCGCGACATGAAAAAAACCTTTTTCGCCGGCAAAACCGTGCTCGTGACGGGAGGTACGGGGACGTTCGGACACGCATTCGTGACGCGCATGCTTCTTACCGATGTCCGCAGAGTCATAGTGCTGAGCCGAGACGAATTCAAACAAAATGAAATGCGCAAGCGATTCGGCAACGATGAACGTCTCCGTTTTTTTATCGGTGATGTGCGGGACCGGGATCGGCTTGAGCGTGCATTTCGCGATGTCGATATTGTCGTGCACGCGGCGGCACTGAAGCAGGTTCCGGCGACGGAATACAATCCGATGGAAGCGATTAAGACCAATATTATGGGTACGCAAAATGTCGTCGACGCAGCTCTTTCGTGTGGCATCGAGCGCGTGCTCACCATCTCATCAGATAAAGCAGTACACCCCATCAATTTGTACGGCGCCACCAAACTCTGCGCCGAGAAGCTCACCGTTGCTGCCAATATTTATCGCCGGAGCAATGAAAAGAAACCGCTGCTCTCCGTCATGCGGTATGGAAATATTCTGGGAAGTCGCGGCAGTTTTCTTGAGCTCGTTGATGAGCAACGTACCTCCGGTACGATTACAGTCACCGATGAGCGCATGACACGTTTCTGGATTCGCATCGAGCGGATCATGGATCTGATCGTCGATGTGCTCGAACACATGCACGGTGGCGAGATTTTTGTACCAAAGATGGAGAGTCTCAAAATTCTTGATGTCGTGCGATGTGTCGCACCGGATTGCTCGATCAAATACATCGGCGTACGCCCTGGGGAAAAGTTACACGAAATGCTCATTACAGAACATGAAGCACGGCGGACTGTCGATATCGGCGGCATGTACGTGATTCGACCAGAGCACCTGCAGTTTGACGATGAGGTGAGTATTCCGGGGAAGTCTGTACAACTCTCCTTTACGTACGCAAGCGATCATCCGAATTTTCTACGAGATGTTGAGCACGCGCCACGCATTCTCTCGGTTCCCTCGACGGTGCGCGTAAAGCCGATACGGAAGGCAAAACGTTCGCGGAGCCGTAAGTAATTGGTATAGTGCCCCTGTGATCCCGTACTCTCGGCAACACATCACAAAAGACGATATCCGGGCCGTGAGCGCCGCTCTGCGCGCGCCCTCTATCACGCAGGGGCCTGCAATCGAAGCATTTGAACAATCTCTCATCCGTGCGACCGGTGCGAAATATGCAGTTGCGTTCAGTTCTGGAACCGCAGCACTCCACGCTGCGTATGCCGCATTGGGGTTGAAAAAAGGGGATGAAATTATTACCACGGGACTCACCTTTGCGGCGACCGCATCCATGATGCTCGCACTTGAGCTGAAACCTGTCTTTGCCGATATCGACGCTCAGAGCGGCACCCTCGATCCCGAAGCGGTCGAGAAGAAAATCACCAAACGAACCCGTGCGATCGTTGCGGTCGATTACGCGGGGCGGCCGGTAGACATTGATGCGCTCAGAAAAGTCGCCCGTAAACACAAGCTCGTATTTATCGAAGATGGCGCACAATCGCTCGGGGCCTCGTATCACAAAAAGCGAGTCGGCTCGCAGGCCGACATGACGATGTTTAGCTTTCATCCGGTCAAATCAATTACAACCGGAGAGGGAGGTGCGATCGCAACAGATACCGAAGTATATGCAAAACGAATGCGCCGTTTCCGTACGCATGGGATCACGAAAGACCGATCCGAAATGAAGCGGCGCGACAAAGCCGCCTGGTACCACGAGATGCTGGATTTCGGTTTCAATTATCGTCTTACTGATATTCAGGCGGCTCTTGGTGTCTCGCAAATGAAACGACTCCGATCGCACGTCCAAAAGCGCAAAGCACTTGCGGATCGCTATTTCAAACTACTCAAGAACATCAAGGGGTTAGAACTGCCCGCACAAGACGATGCCATTATCAAATCGGCGTGGCATCTCTTTCCAATCCGCGTCGCACCTGAAATGCGGGACCGCATCTTTACGAAACTACGTGCGAAAGGGATCGGGGTCCAGGTGCACTACGTACCGGTCTATATGCATCCGTATTACGCAAACCTCGGTTACAAGCGCGGTACATGCCCGAAAACAGAAGTGTACTCGGCATCCGAAATCTCGATCCCACTCTACCCGACACTCTCAAAAAAAGAACAGGACTACGTCGTCTCCGCACTCAAGAATATTTTGGCCTCGCTATGATTGCGGCAATCATCCAGGCGCGCATGAGTTCATCGCGCTTGCCCGGCAAGGTGCTCCTGCCGCTTCTCGGGCGCACAATGCTCGAACATGTTGTCGAGCGCGTTCGGCGCGCACCAGTCGATCGAGTGGTCGTGGCCACATCAAACGAAACGGAAGATGATGCGATCGCGCAGCTTTGTGCCACAAAAAACTACGATGTATTCCGAGGGTCGAAAGATGATGTGCTTGATCGATACTATCGAGCGGCTATAGCCTATGACTGCGACGATATCGTTCGCGTCACGTCGGATTGTCCGCTTGTTGATCCTGCTGTTCTCGGGGAACTCATCTCGAGTTACCGAACATCTGAGTACGATTACCTCAGTAGTTTCGTGCCGGCTGAGCGCACTTTTCCTCGCGGACTTGATTGTGAAATATTTTCATTTCGCGCGCTTGAAGATGCGGCTCGGCATGCCAGGGAAACATACGAGCGAGAGCATGTGACTCCCTACATATGGGAAAATAAAGAGGGAAAATTTGCGGTCGGGCCAATGCTCATCGCGTCAGCCGCGTACGCCCATCCGGAGTTTCGCCTGACGGTCGACTACGACGAAGATTACGATCTTATGCGCCATCTCTATGAACGTTTCTACAAAGAAGGTGAGATTGTCTCGACACCTCACGTAGTCGAGTATCTCTCGACGCATCCGGAAGTCACTGCGATAAACGCATTTCGCGATGAGGAATATCCAAAACAAGGAATTCGAAAAAAGTAGTATGAGTTCGATCGCGATCGTCGACTATGGGATGGGCAATGTAGGCTCGGTACGCAATGCGCTCTCACTTTTAGGCGCAAAAGCACGCGTCACGATGCAGAGCGACGATTTTGAAGCGGCGAGCCACATCATTCTGCCAGGTGTCGGGGCGTTCGCTGATGGTATGCGAGAACTCCGCGAGCGTGGCCTCATCGATATTCTCAATCGCGAGGTGCGGGACAAGAACAAGCCGTTTCTCGGTATTTGCCTCGGAATGGAACTTCTCGGCAGCGATGGCGTCGAAGGTGGGACGACCCAGGGACTCGACTATATTCGCGGGAGCGTCCGTCGATTTCTGATCGACGAAGATGCATTCCGTCTGCCACATATCGGCTGGAACAACATCACGACCCGTAACGCCGCCACGCTCTTCAGGGGCATCGGGACTCACGATTTTTATTTTGTTCACTCGTATATCCTGACGCCCGAGGACGAACGCGACGTGAGTGCCACGTGTGATTACGGCGTCGTCTTTGCGGCAGCCGTCGAGCGAGAGAATGTGTTTGGTACCCAATTCCATCCGGAGAAGAGTCAGAAAGCTGGCCTCGCGGTGCTCCGGAATTTTCTCAACTACCATGCCCAGTAGGTTAATGCGCCTTCGGCTCTGATATGTACGACTTTCTCTTCGCAGCTTTTCCCCCTCGTAGCAAACAAACATCGGTTTGGTTTCGCCGCGGCGGGACGGCAGGCCGCCCACCGCAAAGGCGCATTATACTAACTGGGCATGCTTAAGATCCGCGTGATTCCGTGCCTCACCATCAAGGGGCAGAAACTCGTAAAGAGTGTTCGCTTTGCTGAACATCGCAATATCGGCAGTTACATCGCGGCGGTACGTGTCTTTAATGTGCGGGACGTCGATGAACTCATCCTCCTGGATCTTGATGCGCACAGCCGCGGGATTGAACGTTGGCTCATCGAAGAAGTAACGAAGGAATGCTTCATGCCGGTGACACTCGGGGGCGGTGTGAAAACAATCGAAGACGTACAGCAACTGCTTTCAGCCGGAGCGGACAAGGTCTCGATGAATACAGGAGCACTCGAGAGACCGGAGCTGATTCGCGAAGCGTCGGAGCGCTACGGGAGTCAATGCGTTGTCGTTTCAATCGACGCGAAACAAGAAGGTGACCAGTGGAACGTATATAAAAACGGCGGAGTCATATCAGCGGGTAAAGATGTGGTGAGTTGGGCGAGGGAGGTGGAGCGCTTGGGTGCCGGCGAGATTCTACTGAACTCCATCGACCGTGACGGCGTGATGGAGGGATACGACACAGAGCTGATACATGCCGTGGCACAGGCGGTACGCATTCCGGTGATCGCACTCGGCGGTGCGGGGATACCAGAGCATTGTGTTGATGCGGTTCGTGCCGGGGCGAGCGCGGTTTCAGCTGCAAGCATATTTCAATACACGCAAGCAACGCCGCAGATGATCAAGGCGGCGCTCAAAAATGCTGGATTTCCGGCCCGGGATTGAGTAGTATTGGCGCGTGGCAGAGGATAAAACGACAGCGCAACAGTCAGAGTGGGCAGGTGAGATGGGAGAGCTCTACACCAAGCGCAATCCGCAATCGATCGAAGAATTCGATCGTATCTACCTGAAGGATTACAACGTGACTCGTGGCTCGATGAACGAGGAATTTCTTGCGCAGTTGCCGAAGAATCTGAACATACTTGAAGTCGGGGCCAATATCGGCTCACAGCTCGAGTTCCTCCGTCAGATGGGTTTTTCGGATCTCACTGGCGTTGAAATCAACGATTTCGCGATTTCGGAAGCGAAGCGAATTCACCCCCAGGTGAATGTGATCAAGGGTTCAGGATTTGAGCTGCCATTTCGGGATGCATCATATGATCTGGTCTTTACCTCCGGCGTTCTCATTCATATTTCGCCGGATGATATCCAACGGATCATCGCCGAAATGCATCGAACCTCACGCAGATACATATGGGGTTTTGAATACTTCGCGCCGATCTATACCGAGGTGACCTACCGCGGTAAAAAAGATCTGCTTTGGAAAACGGATTTTTGCAAACTCTTTCTTGATACGTTTCCTGATCTCACGCTCGTGCACGAGAAAAAATATCCGATGACGGATGGATTGAACGTGAGCCAGATGTACCTATTGGAGAAACGAACATAGACGTATGTTGCGCTACTGCACTCATTGTGTGATGCCGAACACGAAACCCGATCTCTCATTCAATGAGGAAGGTGTCTGCGATGCGTGTCTCTCTGCGGAGCATAAAAAAGAGATTGATTGGAGCGCCCGCGAAGTTGAATTTAGGGAACTTGCCCAAAAATTCAAGAATAAGAGCGCGTCTAACTACGACTGCGTGATTCCAATATCCGGCGGCAAAGACAGTCACTATCAGGTCTACATGGCCCGGAAATACGGGTTGAATCCACTCATGGTCAATTTCGAGGCGACGCTCCGCAACGATCTCGGTCGAAAGAATCTTGAAAATATCCGCCAGTTTGGCGATGTCATCGAGTTCAAGAAGAATCCGGATGCCTATAAAAAGATGTGTCTCGAGGGATTGCGTCGCGTCGGCGATCATGAGTGGCCCAATCACATTGGGATATTCACCTTTCCTATCCGAGTCGCTGTGCAATTCGGCATTCCACTCGTGATCTGGGGAGAGAATTCGCAGCTTGAGTATGGCGGACCAAAAGCGGCGCGAATGAAAAACGTTCTTGATCGCCGTTGGCTCGAAGAATTCGGCGGACTTCTCGGGCTACGTGTTGATGATCTCGTTGGTGCACAGGGCCTCACACAAGAAGATCTGATTTCATATTTCTATCCTTCCGATGAAGAATTAAAAAAAGCCGGAATCTTCGGGGCATTCTTGGGCTACTATTTCAAGTGGGATGCGCGGCCACAGGTGGAGCTTATGAAAACGCTCGGGTTCTCAATCAAAGAAGACGGCCCGGTTGAGGGCACATACACCAATTACGAGAATCTCGACGATGCGGTCGTCGCGATCCACGACTATCTGAAATTTGTAAAATTCGGGTTTGGTCGTGCGACTGACCATGCGTGTCTCGATATTCGCAACAAACGCCTTACCCGCAACGAAGCGGTGAAACTTGTCACGCAATACGACGGCAAATGGCCGCACATTGCGGTCGCGGAATTTTTGCGATATTTCGCTCTATCACTCGAAGAGTTTGATCAAATCGTCGACTCGTTCACGAACAGGTCTTTGTTTGAGACGGACGCAGACGGCTCCTTCAAGCGCGACGCTGATCGTAGTCTCATCAAAAGGTATCAAAACTATTCCATTGAGGCACAGCGGGAACCTGTAGCCCCATAGCATGCAGGCCTCAATCATTATTCGTGCGTACAATGCCGAGGAGACTCTTCGGAGGGCGCTTGCGAGCGCGCTTACGCAAGATACTTCGAAAGAAAGTTACGAAATTGTCGTGGTCGACGATGGTTCGACGGATGCAACAGCGAGTGTTGTTCGATCGTTTACTGATGAGCGAATCAGGCTGATTCAGCAGGAGAATCGGGGACTTACGGGGGCCAGCAATACAGGCGTGAAGGAATCTCGAGGCGACATCGTACTTTTTTTGGATGCGGACGACGAGATATTACCCGCAGCGATCTCGCTTTTTACGCGGACATTTAAGCACAAGAGAATCGATTGTGCCTATGGAAATTACTTCGAAGAATATGAAGGTTCTCGGAAACTGGAGGAACCCTCGGATCCGTTTAAAGCCCTGAACGGTGCATATGCCTGGCGCCGGAGTAGTCTCCTCAGAGAGCAGGGATTCTCGGGCGATACGATATTTCCCGAATATGAGATTCTTTTGCGCACCTGGGATCGTTGGCAGATCATGCACGTTGCAGAGCCGGTTTTCATCTACTCTCGTTCGCGTGAAAGTCTTACGGGAAGTACAGACAGGGTTGCGGGGTCGCTGCAGAAACTGAGAGACATGTACCCCGATCGTATCGAGGAAATCCGAAAGATCCGCTCCTATGCACTCGAGTAAATAATTGGTTTTTTGTCTCGCGGGTGTATTCTCTGGGTATGAAAGTCTCACTGCTCATGGACAATCCGCGGAGCTGGTTTGCACCATACGCCGACGAACTTGAAATCAAATTGCGCGACCGCGGCCACGAGGTCGTGCGCGTAGGGCGAGCCGAGGATTTGCCGGAAGGAGACTGCACTTTCTTTCTCAGTTGCGAGCAGATTATCCAGCCTGAATTCAGGGCACGAAGCAGGCACAACATCGTGATTCATGCGAGCGCACTTCCGAGAGGCAAGGGCTGGTCGCCAATGACGTGGCAGGTACTCGAAGGTAAAAATGATATTCCGATCTCAATGTTTGAAGCGGTTGATCGTGTCGATGCGGGGGATATCTACGCGACAGCAACGATTCACCTCGACGGTCATGAGCTGATAGATGAAATGCGCGGCAAAGAAGGAAATGCGATCGTAGACTTAGCGTTGAGGTTTGTCGAAGAATATCCGATGCAGGGAACACCGCAGGAAGGCGAGGAGTCGTTTTATGCGCGACGTTCACCGAAAGACAGCGAGCTCAATCCCGAGAAATCAATTGCGGAACAATTTAACCTCCTGCGTATCGTCGACAACGAACGCTACCCTGCGCATTTCACGCTGAACGGAAAGACGTACGTGCTCAAAATATTCAAGAAGGAATAATGTAAAAGTGATGCTATAGTGCGCTCAATTAGCTATGAAAATGGCGCCTATATCCATTGGGGGGAGGAAGATAGGCCCGGGTGAGCCGTGCCTTATCGTTGCCGAGGTTTCGGCAAACCATCATCAGAAATACGAGGAAGCGGAGGCAATTGTGCGTGCGGCAAAAGAGGCCGGAGCCGACGCGGTGAAGCTCCAGACGTATACGCCGGACACGATGACCATCGACTCTGATAAGAAGTGGTTCTACCTCGGAGGCGAAAACACACCTGCGTCATGGAAAAAAGATAATTTGTACAAGCTCTACGGTACCGCGTATACCCCGTGGGAGTGGCAGCCAAAATTGAAGAAACTTGCCGAAAGCCTCGGACTCATTTTCTTTTCGACACCGTTCGACGCGACTGCTGTCGATTTTCTCGAGAAGATGAATGTGCCGTGCTACAAAATCGCGTCATACGAAGCGACGGACATACCACTTTTAAAGAAAGTCGCATCGACTGGGAAACCCGTTATCATCTCGATCGGATTTGCCGAACTTTCCGAAGCAGAAGAGGCGCTGAAAACACTTCGTGATTCCGGCACAAAAGACATTGCTGTCCTGCATTGCGTCACCGCGTATTCGGATGATCCGCAGCCCGAAAATATGAACCTGAGAACCATTCGTGATATTGCAGAGCGGTTTGGCGTTGTTTCAGGTTTTTCTGACAACAACGCGGGCATTGAGGTCCCGATCGCCTCCGTGTATGCGGGCGCGTCCATTATCGAGAAACACTTGATACTCGATCGCAAAGCAGGAGGTCCTGATGCGCGCTTTTCGATCGAGCCAGCGGAACTCAAAGCACTCGTCGACGGTGTCCGACACGCAGAAAAAGCACTCGGAATGGTGCATTATGGACCGATCAATGATGACGAAAAGAATTACAAGACCTTGCGTCGTTCGATCTTTGCGGTCGCCGATATCGCAGAAGGGGAAACGTTTACTGAGAAAAATATTCGCGTGATCCGCCCTGCATACGGACTGCCGCCGCGAGAATATGAGCGCGCGCTCGGCAAGAAGGCATCGCGACCAATCGAGCGAGGCGAGCCGCTCGGCCACGACTCAATCGGCTAAATTGTCATGTACTTGCTCTACCGTACATTCCAAGGATACCGAATGCATATTGCGCTTTTGATCCTGCTCGGTTTTTTCAGCGGGCTATTGGAGGGTATCGGCATTACGGCGATTATCCCACTCTTTTCGTATTTGCTCGGCCAGGAGGCACCGGTAGGGAATGCGCTGGTCGAGATGATCGTGAAGCTCTTCGACTACCTCCCATTTGTCTATAGCCCGCTCTCCCTGCTCGCGTTCATTGTCGGGCTCTTTTTTGTGCGTGCAATCGTGATGATCTTTTTCTACTACTTCCGCACACGCGTTTCGAGCAGCTACATGATCAGAACCATGAGCGAACTCCTCTCGAAAATTCTCGGCGCAGAGTGGCGCTACCTTCTTACGCAACGTCTCGGATACGCTGAGATGACGCTCACGCGCGATGTCCAGCAAGGTGCCGCGCTTCTCGAATCAATTTCCCAGGCCGCTCTTGTTTTCACCAGTCTTGTGATCTATGTCGCGCTTGCAATCTATATCTCGCCAATCGTGACACTCCTGACCGCGATTTCTGGGTTTCTCTTGCTGCTCGTGTATCAGCCGCTTCGCAGCAAAGTTCGTGCCGTTTCCACAGAAGCTGCACGGGTCGAGAAAGACATATCACACTTTCTCAACGAGCATACGCTCGGACTCAAAACGGTGAAATCTGCCGCAGTCGAGCGAGAGGTATTCACGAAAGGGCTTCTCCACTTTGATCAGTACAAGAACATATTGCTGCGGAGTACGCTCTTCCAGTCGATGGGCACGTCGTTTATGCAACCGATCGCGCTCTTTTTTATCGCAGTGATTTTCGCCTTTTTCTTCTACGGGCGTGGAGTTGAGCTTGGGTCATTTGTTGCGCTTATCTATTTAATTCAAAAGATATTTACGTACGTTGAAGGTGGACAGAGCGCACTCCACAATCTCTTTGTCAGGCTCCCATACGTGGAGAATATTCTCACCTTCTCAAACATTCTTTCGAAACACGAGGAGAAAGATAAAGGTAAGAAACCGTTCGTGTTTTCGTCGAGCATCGAATTCCAAGATGTACATTTTTCGTACGGAGAAGACCACCTTGTGCTCAAGGCAATTTCCTTCCGGATCCTCCGCGGAGGACTGATCGGTCTCATCGGGCCTTCGGGATCTGGGAAAACGTCCATCGCCGATCTCCTGCTGAGGCTCTTTGAGCCGAATCGTGGCAATATTCTGATTGACGGAGAAGACGTGCGAACGATTGATCTCAGGGAATGGCGGCGCAAGATCGGGTATGTCTCTCAAGACATGTTTCTCATTGATGGCACGATTGAAGAGAACATTCGCTTCTACAGTCATCACATTGGACGCGCTGACATTAAGCGCGGTGCTGAACTTGCCAGTTGCATGGAGTTTATCGACAAACTCCCACACGGTATAAAAACGGTTGTGGGAGACAGGGGTATTCGCCTCTCTGCAGGGCAAAGGCAACGCATCATTCTCGCTCGAGTGCTCGCGAGAAATCCAGAGGTGCTTATTCTCGATGAGGCAACGAGCGCATTGGACAACGAATCCGAGCGTCTCATCCAAGCAGCGATCGACAATCTGAAGAACACCATTACGGTATTCATGATCGCACATCGTCTCTCGACAGTGAAAAATGTCGATTCGATTCTCGTTCTCAAGGATGGTGTGATTGCTGAAGAAGGGTCTCCTGAAAAGCTCGGCGCAGACACTTCCTCATATTTCTATCGCATGTCGAGTAGATAGCATGAGACGCGCCTGCTTTTTTGTCCACAATTGGCACTACATCCCGATGTTTGATTCGGTGCGTGCGGAGTTGAAGCGTCGTGGAGTCGAGAGTATCGTGCTTATTTTGCGAGATCCAACCGAGAAATATTTCGAGGAACTCAATCGTGTCCGACATAGCGATGATGAAGTCTATGGTTTCGAGCGGCACGGCAGATACACCTCCGCTCTCCGTATCTGGGGAGGGCTGCCCCTCGTTGGACCCCTCATAGCTGCACACGTGGCGTACCGCTTCGCGCGATCTCTCATGCAACGCGAAGGGATCGACGTTCTCGCAACCACCGATGATCGAGCGCTCATTTTTCCGCTCTCTGTCTTGCACGCAGCGCGATCGCTGAGTATCAAATCTGTTCTGTTGCCAATCGAGACGATCATGTTCGTGCGAGCGCTTGAAGACGATAAAGCTGCAATACCGGAGCACTCCTCGATTGTAAAGAGGCTGATGCGAAGTGTGGTCGAGCACATCTTTCCTGCGAACGCGCGAGAGCGATCCGGGCATAGCGTGCATTTCTACCAGCTCCGTACACTCTTTCCGTTTCTCCTCTGGCGATCCATTCTTCCCAAGAATCCATGGGTACGTGGATCGCATGCGGCACTCGAGAGTGTCGCAGTGAACTCGCGCATGCAGCTCGAAGAAAACGTGCGTCATGGCGTATCGCGCGATCGGATGTATGTCACCGGGTTTCCACCGCACGACCGATTTACATCGGTCGATCGTGCCCTTGTGCGGAAAGAGCTTAACGCCGATTTGCACATACGATCCGATTCAAAAATATTTCTTATCGTCGGGACGCATCTGACTGGCGAATATACACCCGAGCAGCTGCCAGCGATTCATCGGGAACTTCGAGACATGTACGCGACGATTGTGCGTAGCACACCGAAAAACTATACGATCGTCATGAAAATGCATCCGCAGGCGAAGCGAGATGAGGACATGCGTTTCTTCGGTTCGTCGGAAAGTCGCTCAGTCGTTTTTCTGCAAAACGAGTGGGACGTATATCGACTTACGCTCGTTGCTGATGCGGTGTGTATGTTTACTTCTTCGGCCTCTATTGCTGCGCTCGCGACCGACGTACCGGTTCTTGCATACGAGTTAAAATTCCCAAGCTATGATGCGTTCTATAGACCATTCACCTCCATAGAGAAGGTTCGCACCATAGCGGATCTCGAAAAAGCACTTACAAAAGTCGGATCAACGCCAACGAACGATATGCTTGATCGACGAGTGCGGGATCGAACTGAGCTCGGGATGTTTGATGGGAAGAATACGGAGCGCGTAGCCGACCTCGTGGAAAGTCTTATCAAAAAAGACTAGTATTCGTGGCTATGAAAACCGTTATCGTGACGATCCCGAGCGCTCCGCTCTCGCAGGGATTTCTGAGAACGGACTTTCTACAGCATCTCACCAAAGGGGGAGATACCCGGGTCGTGCTTCTTGTACCGCCCTTCAAACATGCGTACTATGCGAAGGAATTTGTCGGGAGGAGCGAAATTGTTGTTGAGTCTGCCCCGTATGATCGGTACAAGCGATTCGAGGGGATAGCGCATCAGTTTTTGCGGCAGAGCATCCCTTCGACCACGATTTATAACCGCCAGATGCATGCCTTTTACTCGAAGTCTGGCCTCGTGCGGTGGCTGTGGTTTGTTTCCACTCGCATCTTATGGCTCCTCGGGCATATGCGTATATGGCGCGAGTTTTTACGCCTGCTCTACACGCTGACTCCATACGCCGCGTACCTTCCAATCATTGATCAGCACAAACCGGATCTCATATTTGCGACAACTCTCTTTGATCGTATGGATTTGGGACTCATGAAAGCGGCTCGCAAACGCGGAGTGAGAATTGTCGGTATGCCCAAATCATGGGATAGCATTACCTCGAAATGCTTTACGCCGATAAAGCCGGATTATATGCTCGTGCAAAATCAAATTACACGCGCCGAATCGATAACATACAGCGACATGCGCGAAGATCGACTCTCGATTGTCGGCATTCCGCAATTTGATTTTTACTTCAATTCATCGCTCATCATGCCGCGCGATGAGTGGTTGCACACAATCAATGTACCTCATGAGGAGCGTTACATTCTTTTTACGGGCGGTGGACTCGACCTCTTTCCCGATGAGTGCGACGTACTCGCGATGCTCCATGAGCGAATGATGCGTGATGATTCGTTTAAGCACGTGAAGCTCGTGTATCGTCCGCATCCCAATTACGGGTGGTGCGTCGATGTAGCGAAAGACTCTCAGAAGATTGTGATCGCCGAATCGCACAAGAAAGTACATGATACTTCTGGCGGATGGGAGTTTGAGCCAGAAGATCTGAAGTTTTTGCTCAATTCCATCCAGCATGCCGACGTCGTGCTCCACATGGCATCCACGATCGGCATCGAGGTTGCGCTGCTCGACAGGCCTATGATCGGCATTGCGAGTGACGGCAAAAAACAAAAACCTTTCTATCTCTCAAGTGAGCGCTATTACCACACGAATCACTTTTCGCCGATGACACAATCGGGCGGTATGAAAATCGCGAGAACAGTCGACGAGATCATGGCTGGCCTACGTGCCTATCGCGAGAATTCGTCTCTCGATAAAGCGGGGCGAGAGAGGGTCGTGCGCGAAGAGGTCGTGTACACGGACGGCAAATCTGCGAGAAGGATTGCCGAGAAACTTCGTGAGATACTCTCAGTATGAGCGAGAAAAAGACGATCGTGGTCGTACCAGCTCGCGGAGGGAGCAAGCGATTCCCAGGAAAGAACACTCACCCACTCCTCGGCATTCCACTTGTCGCGCATCCGATTATCGCGGCGAAAAAAGCGAAGCTCGTTGACCGCATCATCGTTTCGACAGACGACGAGCGTATCGCAAAAGTCGCGCAAGAATATGGCGCAGAATTTCCTTTTTCTCGTCCTGCAGAACTTGCGACCGAGACATCGAAAGTAGTCGAGACGATCACATACACGCTTCGGGAGCTCGAGAAAAAGGAAGGCTATCACGCGGATTATGCTGTACTGCTTCAACCGTCGACACCGATTATCGAACCAGAACAGATTGATACGGCGATACAACTTGCCTATGAGAAAAATGCGGATTCGGTGGTCACTGTCTCAGAAGTCGATACGATCAATCATCCTTACAATGTGCGCGAGATCTTAGCCGATGGCTCAATCAAGTTTTGGCACCACGATCTGCACTACAATTGCGTGAGCAACGATCGGCCAAAGTTTTATCATGCCGCAAACCTCTGGCTCTCGAGCTATGACACGGTGATCAAAGAGGGAAAGCTCGAAGGAAGGAAGAACTATCCGGTGATCCTCCCCGAGATCTATTCATCGGATATCGATTTCAAAGAAGACCTTGAGCGCATCGAGGCAATACTCATGCAGCGACAGAGCCGATAGGCCATTTGACTAAGGTAAGGAATATTGTACAGTACAAGGAGATTTCCGGAGGAGTGCGCAATGGCTGCATATGATGTCGACCTGCGTGCGATCGAATTGAGTCGCCGCGACAGAGAGTATCGCGGTATGCAGAGGCTTGCAGATGAGCTGCTTGCACGCGTTCACGCCGACCAGACGCCGCATGGGCATCAAGTCCGGAGCCGCGTCTACTACGAGCTCCACATGGCAGGGTTTCGTCAGTGGCAGGATCACCTGGATCGGCCGCGCGAACTACTCGATCGTTCGATGGAGCTGGCGTATCAGTCCCGCGATTCAGCCGAACTGGCGCGTGATCCGTTGGGAATGCTCCACGCGGATATGAACATCTCCGGCTTGATCCTGCCGGAAATCGAGATGTTCGAGAGCGCCCTCACGCTCTCCACGCAGACTCTGCGGGATGCAGAGGAGATCGCAGAGCATGCGGTGGACAAGTTCACCAAGGAGCGGGCGCAGCGCGTCGGCATGAATTGCATGATCCACCAGGTCCGCATCCACATGCGGATCGGAGGTGATCACGACCTCGTGCGCGAGCTCTGGGCTCGGGCAGAGGAAAATCCTGTGTTCCAGAAGCTCAAGGCAGAGGGTGCCGCGTGCATTGAGCGAGACAAGCAAAATGTCGAGAGATTCCTCGGCGGATGATCACTGCGAAGGGGGCGCAGTCTAGCGACTGCGCCCACAATTTCGTTGCGGAAAAGAAAGCGAGAGCATAGTATCAATCAACCTATGAATAAAAAGCGGACGATTGCAGTACTCACCGGAAAGCGCGGCGGCTTTGGTGCACTCATTACCCTCTGTCAAGCAATCGAGCGCGATCCAAGCATGCGGCTCGAGCTCATTACGACCGACATGCACCTGAATCCTTTTTTCGGAGAGACGGTGAAGGAAGTGCAAAAATGGTTCAAGAGAATTCATAAAGTGCCGACTGGCCAAAAAGGAGATTCGAGTATCGAGCGCGCTCATACCCTTGCACGCACGATGAGCGGTATGACCGCGCTGCTTTCAAAAATAAAACCAGACGTTTTGGTCACGATCGGAGATCGTGGCGAAGTTTTAGCAGCAGCAAATGCAGCGCTCGAACTCAATATCCCCGTCGCGCATATCCTCGGTGGCGATGTTGCAGGCAATCGTGATGGTGTACGTATTCACGCGATCACCAAGCTGTCACACCTGCACTTCCCATCGAGCAAAGATTCATACAAACGCATTTTGAGGCTCGGCGAAGAGAAGAGGCGTGTATTTGATTTCGGATCGACCTACATCGATCTCATCGTGAAAAAGAAGTACACGCGAAATAGTGTTGCTCGAAGAAAATATGGCATCCGGGCGAATGAGTCGTACGCGATCTGCATTCAACACCCGTCGACTCTCGAAGAAGCGAATTCCTACCAAGAGGCAAAAACAGTCTATGAAGCTCTGAAGCGCGCGAGCATCCGATCGATTGTCGTATGGCCGTGCAGCGATCAGGGGTACTCGCTTGTGCTGAAGGCGCTCGGCGAATTCAAACACGTGCCTCAGTTTAGTGTGCATAAAAACATCGAAGCGCAGGACTTCTGGGGGCTCATGGCAGGGGCGTCTTTTATGATTGGCAATTCCTCGAGCGGACTCATGGAAACGCCGTACTTCAACCTCCCCGCCATCACGGTTGGTCGACGACAGGATGGGAGAATTCGCGATACAAACGTGATCGCAATCCAGAAACCGACCGTTCAGAAGATTCTTGCGGCTATCAGGCGCGCGACCTCGCCCGCGTTCAAGAGGTACATCAAGAATCATTCCGTATTCGGAAAGGGAAATGCGGGAGTAAAAATCGCGCGCGTGTTGAAGACAACAGAACTTGGAACCCCATTACTCAAAAAGAAAATAACATTCTAAATTATGCGCGTATTAGTGACTGGCGGGGCGGGATTCACCCCAGTACCACGACGCTTCGCGCCGACTACGGGGCAGGTCGGCTCTGCTATTCTTTTAGTATGAAAGTTCTCGTCACAGGAGGAGCTGGTTTTATTGGCTCACATGTTGTTGACGCGCTCTTGCGAGAAGGTCACAAAGTCGTCGTACTCGACAACGTCTCATCGGGGCACGAAAAGAATGTGCGCACCGGCGTGAAGGTATATCGGATGTCACTCTCTGATCCAAAACTTGAAACCATATTCAAGAAGGAAAAGATTGAAGCTGTCTGTCACTTGGCTGCAAAAACCAACATGCGTGAGTCGCTCACCGATCCATTCGCAGATATCGAGAGCAATATCGTGGGTCTCGTGCATCTTCTTGAAGTGTGTACAAAGAAATACAAAATCAAGAAATTTATATTCTCGTCAACGGGTGGCGCACTCTACGGCGATCCTGAGAGTGTTCCTGTCAAAGAAAATGCGCCGACGCAACCGATCTCTCCATATGGTATCGGGAAGCTGGCAGGCGAGCGATACCTCTACTACTACCACAAAGTGCATGCACTTCCCGTGGTGATACTTCGCTATAGTAATGTGTATGGTCCCCGCAACGAACGCAAAAAACACGTCGGTGCAGTGACTGTCTTCATTCAGAATGTGCTTGCGGGCAAACCGATTACGATCAACGGCGATGGCACGCAAACACGCGATTTCGTATACGTCGAGGACCTCGCGTATGCCAATGTGCTCGCACTCAAGCGTGCAAAGAAGGATTATCTCGTAGTCAACGTGAGCGGATCGAAAGAAACGAGCGTGAATGAGATGATACGGACTATCGAGAAGCATGCGGGCAAAAAAGCGATCGTGAAGCATGCGCCCAAAATTCGTGGGGAAATCATGCGCAGCCACCTCTCAAACGCAAAAGCTCGGAAGGAGCTCAGGTGGCAGCCGAAGTTTTCGATCAATGAGGGGATTAAAAAGACAGTGCGATACCTTGCGTCGATTAAAAAATAATTGTTTCCTGCGTTATACACTTGGTGCACGAGAATCACTCTGCTAGAGTGACCAGACACATTACTTCTGAAAGCCCCCAATCATGACGATTCAAGAAAAAGCGGACATCTCGAAAACAATTATCGCGCTCGCGCTCGCGCAGTATCCCCGGATGTTCGTCTCGTGCTCGTTCGGCAAGGATTCACGCGTCCTTGTTGACCTCGCGGTGCAGGTGAAGCCGGATATAGAGATTTGTGGAATCGATACGGGGTATGAATTCAAGGAAACACTCAATTTTGCAGACAGGTTGGTGGCAAGTCGCGGACTCAATTTCCGATGGCTTCGCCCGACATCCAACGACATTGCGCGCATAGAGGAATACTATGGCGACGCGTTCATCAAGGATGATCAGTACAAGTGCTGCGAGATGAAAATCCCTGCAATCAATAATGTCCTTGCTGAATATGATGCATGGGTGACGGGTCTTCGTCGTGATGAAACAGAATTTCGCAAGAATACGCCGATTGTCGAACGAGGTAAAATTGCAAAAATCAATCCGATTGCGTTTTGGACGCACGACGATGTATGGAATTACATAAAGGAAAACAATCTTGAGTATCATCCGCTCTACGAGAAAGGCTATGCATCGCTCGGCTGTGAGCCGTGTACCACGCAAGGCGCGCGACAAAGTGGAGGTGGCCGCCAGGGAAAATTCGAGCGCGCGGGACGATTCGCGGGAGCGAGTAATGCCAACAAAGAGTGCGGATTACATACGATGGTGTAGGATTGCAATTGCCTCCCTTTTTGATAGTGTTCTCTCGCTATGCCCGGCAGTACAATTTCGAATTGCCTTGGCGTATGACCATTTGACCTCGTATGATTGATTCGCAGCTTTTAGCAATATTCTGTACGGCGAGACGAAAGAATCGCGGCAGTAATTATTCGAAATTGTACTAGCCGGGTATGCGCGTACTCATTCTCGGTGGTGATGGATATCTCGGCTGGCCAACGGCGATGTATTTTTCTCGCAAAGGTCACGAAGTGGCTGTGGTCGATAATTTCAACAAGCGCAAATGGGAGGCCGAGGTCGACGCGTCACCTTTGATCCCACTTCCGTCGCTCCAGGAGCGTATTCGCATTTGGAAGCGCCTCACAGGAAAGAAAATCCAGATGTTCGTAGGAGATTTGGTGCACGAGCGATTTGTCGCACGCGTCTTCGAAAATTTCAAACCGGACGCAATTATTCATTACGGCGAGCAACCCTCTGCGCCGTTTTCGATGATCGGTAACGAGCGTGCTGTCGAGACGCAGGTCAACAACGTTGTCGGCAATCTGAATGTGATTTTCTCGATGAAGCGCTCCTCTCCGAACGCACACCTCATCAAGCTCGGTACGATGGGAGAATACGGCACGCCAAATATCGATATCGAGGAGGGATGGATTACGATCAGACACAAAGGGAGGAAAGACCGACTCTTGTTCCCGAAAAAACCGGGATCCTTCTACCATCTCTCCAAAGTCCACGACAGTGCGAACCTCGAATTTGCATGCCGTATCTGGAATCTGCGAGTCACCGATCTCAACCAGGGTGTGGTTTACGGAATCGAGACAGAAGAGACACAGATGGCGCCCGGACTACAAACGAGCTTCCACTACGACGACATCTTTGGCACTGCACTGAATCGATTTTGTGTGCAGGCAGTTGCTGGACTGCCGATTACGCCATATGGCAAAGGGGGTCAAAAGCGCGGATTTCTCAACATCGTTGACACACTGCGATGTGTCGAACTCGCGACGCAGAATCCTGCAAAGAAAGGGGAGTTCCGCGTTTTCAATCAATTCACCGAAGTCTTCTCCGTCAACGAGCTCGCGGAGATCGTACGCGACGCGGCGAAAAAAATGGGAATCGATGCGAAAGTGAAGCATGTCAAGAATCCACGCAAAGAAGCCGAAGATCACTACTATAAGCCCGTACACAAAGAGCTCCTCAAACTTGGGCTCAAACCGCACAAACTCTCCGAAGTGCTCGTCGAGAGCATGATGGCGAAGATCATTGAGCACAAAGACAATATCGAAGACGAGATCATCATGCCGCGCGTCGTCTGGGAGAAGAAAAAGACATAATTATACGGTCTGCTTCGGGTAGCATTTTGATTCGAAATTGATACGCTTTCCGCATGTCGAAGAAAATCTCAATCAATGGTCGACTCGTCGGTGACGGTGAGCCTGTGTATATCGTCTCTGAAGGAGGGCTTACGAATTGGGGGCAGCTCGAGCTTGCGAAAAAGCAGGTCGACGCTGCAGTCGAAGCGAAATGCGATGCGGTCAAGTTCCAGGCACAGACGACCGAAGCACTTGTATCAAGAAAAGTATCTCCATATTGGTACGATCGTTTGAAATACAAAGAGCTCTCACACGATGAACTTACCGAGCTGTATGAGTATGCTCGGTCGAAGGGGATAGAATGCTTCATCACAGCACATACCGAAGTTGACCTCGAGTTTCTCGACAAGAAACTCAACGTTCCATTTTTCAAGATCGGTTCAGGAGAGTCGCTCAACCTCGAATTTCTGGAAAATATCGGTTCACGCGGCAAGCCCGTGATTGCATCGTTTGGTCTCCATAAGACAGAAGAAGAGATGCGTGCCTCAGTGAAGGCGCTGGAGCGCGGTGGCTGCACAGAGATCGTCATACTGCACTGTAATACGGTGTATCCAACTGAGCCAGAAAAGAACGATCTTCCGATGATCGCTCGTTACAAAAAGATGTTCGACTACCCCATTGGCTATTCTGATCACACGGTCGGCTGGCACATCCCACTTGCCGCGGTTGCACTCGGGGCGGCTCTCATCGAGAAGCATCAATCATTTGATAAGACAGACGAGCGATCCTTTGATTGCCCTGTCTCAACCACACCGGAAGAACTCATTCTTATGGTGCAGCAAATGCGCGATATCGAGGCTTCGATCAAGGATTCATTTGACGCGCGCGCGGATAGTCTCGATAAGGCGCGAGAGTGGGCACGACAGAGCATTATGGCTGATAGCGATATTAAAAAAGGCGACACCATTACGAGGGCCATGCTTGCACTCAAGCGTCCGGGAACGGGACTCGGCCCTGAGAAGATCGGCGTGATCGTTGGTAAACGTGCCGTGCGAGACATTGGTGAAGACGAACTCATTCTCGAAACCGATGTCGCATAATAATGTGAATATTCGTTCATTCGTTACCGCACGTCCATATCTTGTCGCAGTCCTCGCGATTGTTTTGCTCGCACATATTGGGTCCTACGGGTACGTAGCACATCTCGCATCGAATAATCGAGAGGCAGCGCAGTACCCGCTCCTCAAAGGAGATTCAGAGACGTACGCCACGCTTGCGAACTCGCTCCTCATGCGGCACACGTTTGAGCGAAATCAAGGTGAGCCAGAAAGACACTGGGCGCCGGGGTACTCTTTTTTCCTCGCTATTGTGGGAAAAATTGCGATGGGGAATCAGCACGCGAGCTTTGTGCTCGTAGTTCTCATCCAGATCGCGCTCGCACTCGTTGCCGTTGCGCTCATCTATGCGATGACGCGGAGGTTCTTGAACTCTGTTTGGTCGGCGCTCCCCGCACTTCTCTTCGGGGTTGATCCGAACGTTGTGCTTGCGAATACGACGATTCTCTCAGACGGATTATTCGCGTCACTTCTCGTCATCGTCATCTATGTCGCTCTCTTTTATGAAACAAGACGTAGTTTTCTCAGGTGGGGCATGGTCGGGCTCACGCTTGGTCTCCTCACCTTGATTCGCCCGATTGCGCAATTCCTTGTGCCGATGATTGCTTTCGCGATTATTGCAGCTGAGTTCAAACATTTCCGATTCAATTTCAAACAGTATGCTCTTCCGGTGGCCATGTACGTTGTCGTCGCAATCTTCGTCCTCGCACCCTGGCTCTACTGGTATCACCATAAATTCGGATCCTATGAAATCGCGCATGTCGGTGCATCGAATCTGCTCTACTACAATGCACGTGATTTTCTTGCGTGGAAAGAAATGGACACAGATCGGTCGGTGCCCGCGATTCTCGCGAGCCGATATCGCGAAGATCCCGCATACAAGAAAGTCTCATCTGAGATTTGGATAGAGCTGAACGAGATGACTCCCAAAGGAGAAGACATTCAAAATTATGAGGGTAAACTCGCGGCGCAACTCATCATGCAAGATCCCCTCCGTTATGCATACTTTCACGCGGTGAATACGGTGCCATATTTCCTTGGGAGTTCGGTCGCAGCATACGAGCAGGTGGTTGTGCAGGTCCGCGACAACAAGGGGTATTTCGCACCTACCGCGCTTGTTCTCATTGATGCGTTGAAGCAGCTTGGTGCGGGTGATTGGAGAGAGGCAACGAGGGCAATCAAAGTAGTTGCACCACTTGGGCTTGAGATGGGCTTTTGGACACTTATGGTTTTCTTTGCACTTGTGGCGACGTGGAGGGGGCGGCGTGATTATCGCGTGGTACTGTTTGCCCTTCTCATTGCATATTTTGCGGCTCTCACCGGTCCTGTATCGATCGCGCGCTACCGCATTCCCTCGGAGCCGTACCTCCTTATCCTTGCTGCCCTCGGCGCACATGCTACGCTCTCGTACATATATGAGCGCCGACATCGTCACCTCACCTGAAGCTGCAACAACGCCCTCTGTCGAGGCTCTCGGTTCGAACACCTTCCATGAGTTCATCCGCTACTTCGTCGCTTCGGGGGCTGCGCTCATCCTCGATACGGGACTTTTGTGGCTGCTCACGAGTGTATTCAACGTTCCATATCTCATCTCTGGCGCGATTTCGTTTCTGGTGGGCCTAACCTCGGTATACGTTCTGAGTATAATCTGGGTATTCGAGCATCGTGCGGTGAGAAGTCCCTCGGCTGAATTTCTCATCTTTTGTCTTATCGGTGCTATCGGTCTCGGTATCAACGAAATCATGCTCTGGCTCTTCACGTCGCTCTTTGGTTTTTATTACCTCGTTTCAAAACTCGCGAGTGTCGTCGTCGTTTTCTCTTGGAATTTCTTTGCACGAAAATTTCTTCTATTTGCATAGTTGACCTTGCCTGAAAGCTCGCGCATAGTGTCGCCGGACCACAGAGGAGGCGATGATGGCTCAGAAAAGGGCTCTTGCGGTACTGGGGTACCCGATGCGTTGGAATTTCACAGCGCAACGCGCTGAATTGGGACCGCTCGCCAAGGCGATATGTGTGGCGGTGATCGACCGAGTTCCACACTACGATCGACTCATCTTCGTCGGAGGCTGGGATCAACGCGGCATGCCCTGCGAGATCACGATCGGCATCGTCATGTACAACCGGCTCTGCGAAGTCGATCGAGAGGAGAATGCCCTCGTTCTTCCGCGTGACGAGCCGAAGTTGCTCAATTACATGCCGCCACGCGATCTCGTGGAGGAAGCAATTCTCATTCGCGAGTATCTCCGTTGCTGCAACGGAGGCTATGAGCTCGACGTGATCGTGGTGCGTGAATGGATGCCGCGCCTTCAGCTCATCTGTTATGCGCTCGGTATCAGATGCAGATTCGTTCCGGTTGACGCGCCAGTCGCATTTGCTGAGCGGATGAAGCAATTTCTTGCCCTTGGACTCGCGACAATCGATCCGCTCGGAATCACAACATTTCCGCTCATCGGCAACCCGTTCGACAAGAACCGCGTCGAGCGCACGCTACGAGAAGAAGCAGCAGATCGCGTACCACTTATTTCGCTCGTCCAGCATCCCCGAGCTGCGGTCCCGCCATGAAACGGGACCGTTCTTTTTTTAATGCACGATGCTATGATGCGCTACCATGTCGCAAAAGATCGCTCTTATCATCGGTGCGGGCCCCGCCGGGCTCACTGCTGCATACGAATTGCTCATGCGAACTGAGATCAAGCCGATCGTGCTCGAGCGCGATCCTGAATACGTCGGCGGTATTTCACGCACAGTTCGCTACAAGGGGAACCGCATCGATATCGGTGGACATAGATTTTTCTCCAAATCGGATCGTGTCATGCGGTGGTGGGGGAATATCTTGCCAGTACAAATTCCTGAAGGAGAGAATGTCGAAATCACGTATCAGTGCACCGTGCGTGCGCTCACGGAGGGACTTCCACGCGCAACTGATCGCGACGGCAACAACGTGATGCAGGTACGTCCTCGTAAGACACGGATTCTATACGGGGGACAATTTTTCGCATATCCGGTCGAGCTCTCCCTCGACACGCTCCGTAAACTCGGAATGTGGAAAGTGGTGAAGATCGGTTTTACGTACCTCTACGCTGCGCTCTTCCCGATCAGGCCGGAGAAAACTCTCGAAGACTTTTTCATCAACCGGTTTGGCACTGAGCTCTACAAAACATTCTTCAAATCGTATACAGAAAAAGTGTGGGGTGTACCGTGCACGGAGCTCAGCGCCGAATGGGGAGCGCAACGCGTGAAGGGCCTCTCGATCATAAAAGCTCTGCAGCATGCGGCACGTAAAGTACTACGCTCCGGCCCGCTTGCAGGTAAAGGAGTCGAGACCTCGCTCATTGAGCAGTTTTTATATCCTGCATACGGTCCTGGACAGATGTGGGAAGTTGTCGCTCAGAAAGTGCGCGAACTCGGTGGTGAGATACATATGGGGATTGATGTCATTGGTGTCGACCATACCGACAGGCAGATCACGAATGTGCATGCACGCGGAGGTGGAGGGGAGCGATCGTGGCAGCCGGATTTTGTGTTTTCAACCACTGATATTCGATCGCTCGCACGTATGATGCAGCCGAAACTTCCAGAAACCGTGCGCACAGTCGTCGACGGACTTGAATATCGGGATTTTCTTACCGTCGGTCTTTTGCTGAAGTCAGAGCCACGCGAACGAGGTGGAGAGTCGATCACCGACACGTGGATTTATGTGCATGAACCAGGCGTGCACGTGGGGCGTGTGCAGTTCTTTCACAACTGGAACCCGCTGCTTGTTGCAGAGGAGGGACGTGGCTGGATCGGTATGGAATATTTCTGCAATGAAGGAGATTCGCTTTGGAACATGTCGGATAGAGAGCTCGTCGAGCTCGCCAGGCGCGAGATCGAGCAGATTCGGCTCGGATCATCGGAAGAAGTGATCGACGGTACTGTCATACGACAGCCAAAAGCGTATCCCGGATATTTCGGCACATACAATCGATTCGCCGAAATACGTGGATACCTGGATCGGTTTGAGAATCTATATCCGGTTGGGAGAAATGGGATGCATCGATACAACAATCAAGATCACTCGATGCTCGCTGCCATGACGGCCGTCGACAACATCATTGCAGGCAGGAACGATAAAGAGAATATGTGGGCGGTGAATACCGAAGATGAGTACCACGAAAGTCGAAAATAGGCTCTAGCGCGTGACAACGACCAGTGCTAGCATAGTTCCCATGGTGCTTGAAAAGACTCTACGGTACGTAGTGCTTGGCGGCATTTTTCTTCTCCCGTTTGTTGCAATATTTGTATCAGAATCTCTCTTTTTTCCCTTTATAACAGGAAAGAACTTTGCGTTCCGTCTTATCGTCGAGATCATTACAGCTGCGTATCTCGCCCTTTCATTCGTGCGGTCCGATTACCGGCCTCGACGCTCGTGGGCACTCCTCGCGCTCGCAGTCTTCCTTTTCGTTATCGCGCTCGCCGATTTATTTGGTGCGTACCCAATGAAAAGTTTCTGGAGTAACTATGAGCGCATGGACGGATGGGTGACGCTCGCACACCTGTTTGTATACGTGGTCATCGCAGCATCGATGATGAATACCGAGAAACTGTGGCGGTGGCTCCTCTGGGTTTCACTCGGTGTCTCTGTATATCTTGCGCTCTACGGTTTTCTTCAGGTGGTCGGGCTCTCTACGCTCGGGCAAGGTGGTGCCGCGGGCCTCTCGGCGCGCATCGATGCAACCTTCGGCAATCCGATCTACCTTGCGGCATACATGCTCTTCCACATTTTTATCGCTGCGATCATGTGGTCACAGTCGTGGATGGAACGTGCTCGCGGCTCGCGGCTCGCTCCCTCGCTTGCATACGGATCAATCATTGTAATCGATACGCTCGCGCTCCTCTTTACCGGCACTCGAGGAACTATGATCGGACTCTTCGGTGGCGCCCTACTCTCTGCGCTGATTCTCGTGATTCTCGCGAGAAACTCACGCGTGGTATGGCGATTTGCATTTGCAACTGTTGTTGTGATCGTATTTCTCGCAGGAGCATTTTGGACGGCACGCGACCAAGCGTGGGTCAAGAAAATTGGATTCCTCGAGCGACTTGCGACAATCTCAACCTCGGACCCGACGGTCAAGGCTCGATTCATCAACTGGTCGATCGCATGGGAGGGGGTCAAGGAGCGCCCCATTCTTGGCTGGGGGCAAGAAAACTACGCGATCGTTTTCGACAAGTACTACGATCCACGCATGTATGCGCAGGAGCCGTGGTTTGATCGCGTTCACAATATCGTATTTGATTGGCTTGTGGCCGGCGGATTCCTTGGTCTCCTCTCCTATCTCTCAATTTTTCTTGCGACGCTCTGGCTCCTGTGGCACCGTTCTGTAAACGAAGTTCACGCCTTCTCCATTCCCGAACGGTCTCTACTCACCGGCTTGCTTGCCGCCTACTTCTGCCACAATTTCTTTGTGTTCGACAACGTCACGAGCTATATACTTTTCGGCACGATACTCGGGTACGTAATATTCCGTACGTCGAAGCATTCGAAAGCGTCGATACTTTTCGGCGAGAGGTTCTTGTTTCCAGTGAGTGCTCTGCCATACATAACTGTTGGGGCGGCAATACTCTTGTGGGGTGTTGCATGGACAGTGAACGCGCAAGCGCTTGTTGCCAATCGCGCAATTATCGCCGCTCTCAACACACAGGGAGATGCGTCGAAAACGCTCGCGGCGTTTAAAAGATCGATCAGCTATGGCACCTATGGTTCGCAAGAGGCGCGCGAACAACTCGCACAAGCCGCCACGCAAGCAGCATCACTTTCGATTCCCAATACCACAAAGCAGCAATTCTATGACGTAGCAACGAGCGAGCTGCAACTCCAAGCGAAGGCTTCTCCGCTCGACGCACGATTCCCGCTCTTTCTCGGTGTCGTGTACGAAGCGTATGGAAACAATGCTGCTGCAAACGACGCCTTTACTCAAGCGTTAAAGCTTTCTCCCCGGAAGCAGCGAATATTCTTTGAGATAGGCCAAAACGCGCTGCGGCGCGGTGATCTCGCCAGCGCATTGAATGCGTTTAAAGAAGCGCATGAACTTGCTCCGCAATTCTTGGAACCGACAATATACTATGCAGCGGTTTTGATTCGTGCGGGCGATTTTACAAAATCAGATGCATTGCTTGAACCGTATATTGCAACGGGAGAAGCGGCAGACCCGAGAACTCTTGCAGCGTACATCGACAGGAAACGCTACGACAAAGTAGCAAAAATCTGGCAAGCGCTCGTTGCGACGAATCCGCAAGATGTGCAGCCGTACTTCACCCTCGCAGCGCTCTACTATCAATCAGGTGACAAGGCGCGTGCGATAGAAGCGCTCGAAGCTGCGAAGCGTGCACACCCTGAGGTGAAGACGCAGGCTGACGAACTGATTGGTCAAATTCGATCAGGAAGCGCGCAGGTTCAATGAGCTTACGCTTCGCTCGGGAAACGTACAAAACCGAACACCTCCCTTGCGGGAGGTGCTTCGGCGACTTTCTTTGGAACCACACATTGTGTGGCACTCATAGAGGATTATAAAGTCTCTTGCCTCCTATGCAAGCCTCGCAGGGAGGAGGACGGGTGCGAGCTCCAAAAAGTGAAAGTCTTATGTGAGTGCCGCCGCCCTCCTCCCTGAGAGTCTTCTCACAAAAGGGTAGCACTGTGAGTGGCTTTGACAAGAGCGGCCACCGCAGAGTCTGTCATCCACATTGCAAATAAGACGCATTGCATTTTGATGTTAAAGTTTTGAGGGAAGAACAGTAAAATATTCCGTGAATATATTTTCATATAAAAAATATTTTTTGGTGCAACGAAAGTTATCCACACATACGCGTGCATTACATAATGTATCGACGCTTGAGTGCAATAATGAATAAAACGCTGTAGCGTTTCGCGCGCGAAGCGAGGTCGAGTTTAATACAAACAAGACTCATAAAACTATGGCAAAGAAAAAGAAGGCCAAGAAGGCAAAGAAAAAGAAGCGCCGATAATGTTTCCGCGAGACGACCACCTCAGACGTGGTCGTTTTGCTTTTCATATCCAATCAAAATCAGAATCGCGCGGAGATGTATTTTGATGTACGATGGCCACGATGTCCTTCCTAAAACGTTTGTTTGGGGATGAAAATGCCACGGCGCTGAAGCGTGCCGAGCCAATGGTCGCACTCGTGAGTGCGCTTGAGACCGACACTCAGGCACTCTCCGATCAGGCTCTGAAAGCGAAGACAGCTGCTTTGAAGGAGAAACATGCGGCAGGAGTAGCGCTCGACGAGCTGGCACCTGAGGCATTTGCGCTTGCGCGCGAAGCGGCACGCCGCACGCTCGGTCAGCGACATTTTGACGTACAAATCATCGGCGGCATGGTTTTGCATCAGGGTGGCATTGCTGAGATGCGCACCGGGGAGGGAAAAACCCTTGTCGCAACGCTCCCGGCATACCTCAACGCGCTCACTGGAAAAGGGGTGCATGTGGTCACCGTAAACGACTATCTCTCACGGCGTGATGCGGTGTGGATGGGACAGGTCTATAACGCACTCGGAATCTCAGTTGGTGTCATCAATCACGAGAGTTCATTTATCTACGATCCGAGCCATGTGCCATCGGAGTCGAGGGCTGAAGAAGATGCGGAGCGCGACAGTGTGGGCAGCTTCAAGGTGATGCACGATTATTTGCGGCCGTGTTCGCGGCGTGAGGCATACGCAGCGGACATTACATATGGTACGAACAACGAATTCGGTTTTGATTATCTGCGCGATAACCTCGAATATGAACCTCAGAATCTGCGACAGCGACTGCAGGAAAAAGGCGGATACCATTTCGCGATTGTCGACGAAATAGACTCGATCCTCATCGACGAAGCGCGAACACCCCTGATCATCTCAGCTCCCGTAAGTGACGCTGAGTCTCTCTACGAACGCTTTTCAACAATCGCACGCAACCTCGTCCCTGAAGAAGACTATACCGTAGACGAGAAACACAAGCAGATTGCGCTCACCGATCAAGGGATAGAGAAGGCGGAGAAGATTCTTGGTATAGAGAACATGTACACCGATGCGGGTATCAAAATGGTCCACCATCTCGAAACTGCGGTACGAGCCAAGGCACTATTCGAGCGAGATAAGGCATACGTCGTTCGCGACGGCCAGGTCGTGATTGTTGATGAATTTACGGGAAGGTTACAACCGGGACGGCGATGGAGTGAAGGATTGCATCAGGCAATCGAAGCCAAGGAGGGTGTATCAATTCAGCAAGAGTCACGTACCTTTGCCTCAATCACGTTCCAGAACTACTTCCGACTTTATGAAAAGCTTGCCGGAATGACGGGAACCGCAGCAACCTCTTCAGAAGAGTTCTATAAAGTATATGGTCTGAATACGGTGAGTGTGCCAACGAATAAAGCATCTAAACGCCTCGATCATGACGACCTCATCTTCCAGAGCGAAAGCGGAAAAATGCGCGCAATGGCGAAGAAGGTCAAGGAACTGCACGAGAAAGGTCAACCGGTCCTTGTAGGCACTGTTTCTGTTGAGAAAAACGAACTTCTCTCGATACATTTCAAGCAAGCGGGAATACCACACGAGGTTCTGAATGCAAAGAACCACGAGCGCGAAGGAGAGGTCATCGCGCAAGCTGGCCGACGCTCTGCGGTGACGATCGCGACCAACATGGCTGGACGCGGCGTCGACATCAAGCTTGGCGGCAATCCGGGGAGTGATCAGATGTACGAAGAGGTCAAAGGCCTCGGTGGACTTTTTGTTCTCGGGACCGAACGACATGAAGCGAGGCGCATTGATAATCAGCTACGCGGTCGATCAGGACGACAGGGGGATCCGGGGGAGACACAGTTTTTTGTCTCGCTCGAAGATTCGCTCATGCGCATATTTGCTTCTGATGTTATCAAGCGAGTGATGGGTACGTTCAAGATCCCGGAGGACGAACCGATCTATAATCCGATGATCACACGCTCACTCGAGAAAGCACAGACGAGAATCGAAGAGATCAATTTCGACGCGCGAAAACATGTGCTCGCGTATGACGATGTACTCAATGTGCAGCGACAGAGTATCTATGCGCGCCGGCGCTCGCTCCTCACTGGTTCTCAAAGCGATATCGATGATGAGCTCAGCCAGATTGCGATCGATGATGCGGGTTTCGAAATTATGTTGCAAGAGAAAAAAGAAAAACTTGGCGACTCGTTCTACTCAACTGTTCGTCGGCTACTTTTGCAGGGAGTAGATTATCTCTGGGTCGAGCATCTCGAAGCAATGGAATATTTACGCAGTTCTGTGAATCTGCGCGCGTATGGACAACGCGATCCATTGGTTGAATATAAAAAAGAAGGTTTACAGCTCTTTCAAAACATGGAAGAGACATATCGCGCTCAAGTGGCGGCAGCAATCAAAAATCTTGGTCAAAGTGAGGTGCACGCGCCTCAGGTGCGTACAATTCATGATGCGACACGATCAATAACAATTGTCAATAAGATCTCGAAGGTGACTCATTTTGGAAGAAATGACAAAGTAAAGATCACCAACGGGTCCGAAGTACGGGAAATGAAGTACAAAAAAGCTGAGCAGTTGCTCGCTTCAGGTCAATGGAGAATTGCCGTCGAATAGTATCTCGGACTCCGAGATGACTTTATTTTCAGTCACAAATCTCAATCTCGGATTGGCGAGCATCTAAGGAAATGAATATATATTTCATTTCGAAATCGGTCTTGAGCGAAGCTTTTGTACCTTGATTGATTTTTTGCTCGACCGTATTCGGGAATCTTGTTGCACGTACCGCTCACAAGCCTCTAGGCATAGGAAAGGTCTTCCTGCTTGAGAACATAAGGTACTATGGCGTACATGGCCGTATATGAGCCCACAATAGGACTTGAGATTCATGCGGAGCTGAAGACTCGCACAAAGATGTTTTGCGACTCTGCAAATGATCCGTTTACTGCTGAAGCAAACACGCATATTTGTCCCGTATGCCTGGCGCATCCTGGGACCTTGCCAGTCATCAATGCCGAGGCCGTAAAACACGTCTTACGAGTTGGATTAGCGCTCAAGGGTGAACTTGCCGATTACACCGAATTCGATCGCAAGAATTACTTTTACCCTGATTTGCCGAAAGGATACCAGCTCTCGCAATACGAATTCCCACTCGTGAAGGGAGGGGAACTGAGTGGCGTCCAGATTACACGCGTACATCTCGAGGAAGACACGGCAAGCTCGATTCACGATGAAAAGACCGGGGCAACACTCGTCGACTACAATCGAGCAGGTGTCCCACTCATGGAACTTGTAACAGAACCCGTCATCTCAAGTGCCGAGCACGCAGGGAGATTTGCGCGTGACCTGCAGCTCCTGCTGCGATATCTGGGTGCAAGTGAAGCAAACATGGAGCGCGGGGAGATGCGCGTCGAGGCGAATGTATCCCTCGGTCAAAATGGCGTATATGGTACGAAAGTCGAGATCAAGAATCTCAATTCATTTCGCGCAATGGAAAGGGCAGTTGCGTACGAGCTGGACCGTCAAAAAAAGCTTATTGAGAGCGGTGGAACAGTCGTGCAAGAAACACGGGGATGGGATGAGTCAAAGCAGGCAACATTCAGTCAGCGTATAAAAGAGGGAAGTGCGGACTATCGATATTTTCCTGATCCTGACCTCCCGTTCCTAAAGCTTTCAGAACTTCCAGAATTTCATCCTGATATTTTGAGAGACGCTCTTTCAGAGTTACCGGAAGATAGAAGAAAGCGATATCGGGATCTTGCTCTGCAGTCCGACGACATCGAGCTTCTTGTGAGGGATAGACGTTTTGGAGACTACTTCGATGAAGTAACTAAGATCGCTGCCGTCGAGTACAACACCGCAATTAACTACGTTGCAAACGACTTGGTCAAAATCATCCGAGACATCGAAGAGCGAGATACGAAATCTCTGGATAAAATACCGATTTCTGCGACTCATTTTGCAAAGCTGATTGAAATGATTCAAATGAAAACAGTTTCTTCTCGGTCTGCGAAAGACATTCTGACTGCTCTTGTATCCCATGATCAGGATCCTGAAGTCTATGCGAAGGCTGAAGGTCTTCTTCAGGAAACAAATATTGAGAAGCTCCGCGAGGTCGCTTTGCGCATCCTCAACAGACACGGGCAAGTCGCAGAGGACTATAAGGCAGGAAAGGATTCGGCACTCGAATTTCTCCTCGGGCAGAGTATGAAGGAACTCAAAGGGGCAGGGGATCCCGAAATGCTGCGAGAAATATTGAGGTCCCTCATTCGCTAATCCACAGCGACCACAGAGCCGAGATCGGCTTTCCGAGATACGCGATATAATGCCACTATGGCGGATGAGCTGTTCATATCGGGTAAGACATACGTATCCTCAAAAAAAGCGGCCGATGAAAGCGGCTATGCTCAAGACTACATAGGCCAGCTTGGAAGATCGGGTGTGATCGACGCGCAGCGCGTTGGCGGCCTGTGGTACGTTTCAATGGATTCTCTCCTTAGATACAAGCAAAATAGTGCTATAGCCAGACCCCAGCCTGCGGGGAGGAGTTTTGCGCAGGATCCTGAGGCAATAGTGAATTTCGACGGAAAAGACTATATCTCGGCGTCCCGAGCGTCGAAAATCACGGCGTACAACCAGGATTACGTTGGGCAGCTTGCTCGCGCAGGAAAGATACTTTCGCGCCAAGTCGGAAACCGGTGGTACGTAGAGCGCGAAGGACTTTTGGCGCACAAAAGGGAAAAAGATACTCTTCTTGCAAAAGTGCAAGTTGAGTCAGTGGGTCTACAAGCCTCTATACCGTCTCAAGAGCAACGTGCAAATCTGGAATCGAAAAACATTGATTCAAAGAAAATGCACTTTACGTACCATTCTGAAGCTCATGATTTGATTCCTCACTTAGTCAGGAGCAACGAAGTAATGGGTGGAGGCAGGATCGAAGAGGAAAAAAAAGAACCGAGTCACTCAATTCCGATACGTGTCATGCCTTCTACGACGCATGTTTCACAGACGAAGATTTCCTGGAGAAGTGATTCGGGAAAAAGAAGCGGGAGATCCCGAAAGACTATGTCCTTGGCTCTGAAAGGGACAGCTGCGTTTACCATCATCCTGGTACTCTCATACGGCATTCTGACGCTAAAAGATAGCTCCACGTACGCAGCACTCAAAACTCGATCGACTGCAGTACGCTCACTCACCGCGTCTGCCTCCGAAGCTCTCGATCGCATCGGCGAAATCCTTGAGGCAGTGATCTCAATTGAATTGCAGTACGATCGATAGATTCGAGCTCTGTATTGGCAACGTTTTCATAGGACAAAGCTATGATTAAGATTTGAAACGACTCGAGGAGTCGTTTTCGCTTTATATGAACTCCATTCACGCAAATCGATGAGGAAATACGTACGTCGGAAGGCCGAGATCAGTTCCACCTCGATTGCGGTTGTGCTTAAGGATCCAGATTGTGAGCCGTGCGCATGTTCCCTCGAGCAGAAATAGCGTAAAAGACAAAAAAGAATGATCTGTGAGTCGGGATTCATACGTTTTACTTTTATCCACACATGAGCGCGTCCTTTATGCGTCCAATAGCCGAAATAACTAGTAAAATCATAGTTAAATCGGATCTCCGAAAAAATCATGACGGACAACTTCAAGGACGAGATCTACTTTGACGGGAGACGTTACATATCGGCTTATGACGCATCAAATATTTTCGGCTTTACCCGTGACTACGTTGCACTTCTGTGTCGTCACGGAAAGGTGAAGGGTCGACGCCTCGGCAGAAATTGGTATGCAGAAGAAGAATCTTTCCGATCTTTTCTTGCGCTTCAGGGGTTCGAGAAGGCCAAACGCCGCCAGAACCTCACGGAAGATCGACTCCGCGAATACCATCGGATGCATTCATCCGAGGGGCGATACCCTCCTCGGGGCATCTCGCATACGTCGAATGAGCAATCCTACATAGAACCTGTCGTCAATACGGTCGAAAAAAGCGTGCGTCATCTTGAGCACGCGATCGCAGCGAGACCCGCAAGTGCACTTGCAGCGGAGACGATACAGAAAATGGCTCGTGCCGCAACACTCTCTGCTGGATCGTCGGATGCAGCGCTTCGAGCAGCGGTGGTTTCCTCGCCACACATTCCGATCCACGTCGTAACTCCGATCACTGATTTCTTGCATAGGCTCATTGCGCTCACGCTCGCATGCATGCTCACCTTCGGAACGTATGCGCTCGTTGACCAGGATACTGCACGTGTCGCGCTTGAGTCGATACGTGACTCCTCCCTTGCTTTTATCCGACCCCTCGAACACACACGTGATCTCGCGACACGTGCAGAAACTCAGGTTGCTCTTGCGGCGGAGAATCCCCTTGGCACGCTGCAACTTCTCGCGGCATCGATTCCACATGGACTTGAGTCTCTTGCACGCGGATTTAATTCGCGCGTTGACTCGTTCGTATACTCGATCGCTTTTCCAGCGAGCCTCGTGCGATCAAATGCCGCGACTGCAGCTGACGGCGATGCCGAAGTCACTGTACGTGTAGCTCCATATGCATCTGCAAATAAGCGAGAATCATTGGCAACGAAGAGTCCATCACTCGTGCCAGCCTCCACTCCAACAACGATCGTTACACATCCCGTCACTGAACGCGTCATTGAGCGAATCATCGAGCCCTCGTCTCCCTCACAAATCGCGAGCGCAGGCGGAATTACCGAAGAATACTTAAGTGGACGTCTGCAGGAGCTTGACAACAAGCTCTCGAGCAAGATTTACTCGATTACCAGTGTCTCCTCGCCACCTGCCTCCGGTGGGCTCGCGAATCAAATCGTGCTTACACAGAGGATCGATACGCTCCGTGATGTTGGTATCTCGAATTCTCGCTTCACGCACGGGGATATTACGGATGCAACGATCACAAACTCAACGATCAGTGCGACGACACTGAACGTAAGTGGTATCTCCGGTCTTTCGACCACGACGGTTACCGATTTCACGTCAACCAGCGCGACGACAACGAATTTCTTCGCGACGAATGCCTCGACGACAAACGCCACATCGACCTACGGATACACATCCACCTTCGTCGCAACCAATGCGACATCGACTTCACTTTTTGCCTCGCTCGCACGACTGACGAGCGGCATCATCGATACGCTCACTGCAACGGTCGCCAACATAACGGGGCTCACCGCGACCAACGCGACGACCACCAATGCAACCTCCACCAGTCTCTATGTCTCTGGGCTCTCGTCACTCCTCACTGCATCAACAACAAATCTCACGTGGCTGAGTGCCACGGGTACGAACGCGACCTCGACCAATCTCTATGTCGGGAACGCATCGCTCGCGACCGCTTCGACGACAAATCTCACATGGCTCAACGCGACGGGGACAAACGCGACGACAACGAACTTCTTTGCGACAACCGCGAGTTCGACGAACCTCTTCTCCATCGGCGCAACTTCAACGACTCTCTTTTCCACGCTCACACATTTCACAACCGGCATCATCGATACGCTCACTGCGACGGCTGCGACGATTACGAATCTCGTCGCCACGGCAATCACCGCAACCGGTTTGACGGCAACCAATGCCACCACGACGAATGCGACGTCGACCAACTTCTATGTGTCTGGCCCATCAGTCTTTACCAATGCCACATCTTCAAATCTTTTCACCACCAACTTTGTCGGTACGAATGCGACAACAACAAACTTTTATACTTCGCGACTTAGTGTCGATTCGCTCTCCGCAAATTCCGGCATTACCTCGCATCTCGTACCTTCCCAGAATGCAACGTACGATCTCGGCTCAGCATCGTTCTATTGGCGCAATGCGTACGTTGGTACTTTGAATGCAAACAATATTGCGGCTGCGTCTTCGACAATCGCAGGCACGACTGCAAGTACTTTTACAATCAATTCGGACAACGTCTCTGCGGATACAGAGGATCAGTCGATCATTTTTTACCGCGGCATCACGGTCCCGAATGCGCTGCTCTCATGGAATTCGACGCTCGACCGATTTGAATCTAATCAACCTGTTTTCATTCAAAGCGCTTCAGGGTCAACCACGATCCCGACGCTCAAGCTCCAAGGGTTCTCGACGCAGACGGCAAATCTCCTCACGCTCGCGTCCTCGACCGGAACGACTGTATTTTCGATCGGCAACGATGGAGATGCGACAATCGGGACGTCGTCGGTCACCAATCTCTCGGTCACCAACACATCGACCTCGACATTTACCGGTGGGATCACGACAACGGCGCTCAATCTCACGGGGACTGCGACCTCGACATTTTCACGTGGCGTCAGCTTGTCTGCGGGCTGCTTTGCTATCGCCAGCAACTGCATCGCGCTTGGAAATATATCGGGAACACTTGGCACGACGCAGGGCGGCACCGGCCAAGACTCTTCGGGCTGGACAGGAATTGCAGTCGTCAATTCAGGTACGTGGAGTGCGTCATCGACGCTTGCGATCAATCGTGGCGGCACTGGTGCCGCTTCTTTCGGGCAGGGCTGGATCTACAGCGATGGAAGTACCAGCGTGCTTGCCGCGTCGACTTCGCCCACGGTCAATTACCTCGTCGCGACGTCAACGACTGTTGCATCGCAATTCCCGTACGCATCTTCGACACTGCTCACCGGTACAACGATCTCGGCACCAGCGATGAAGGTATACATCAACAACACAGGACTTTTCGCCAATGGTACGCAGGCAGTTTCAAACGGTGGAGTCAGCTATCTCGATATCAACAACACGTCTGCGTCCCAAGTTGGTTTGCGATTCTACGCCGCGCAGAGCGAACGCGCACGGTTCGACAACCTGAAAGGATATTTCGGCATTGCGACGACCTCGCCTTTCTGGACGCTCACGGTCGCATCGTC
>JACRFJ010000039.1 GCA_016217935.1 Candidatus Kaiserbacteria bacterium | reverse complement strand
ATCAGCGAGATTCAGGTAAAAGTAAATAGCTCGTGGGTACGGAAATACACGCTTGGGTACACCTCTGGCGATAATGGCGGCAGAAATGTACTGGCAAACATAGCGGAGACAGGAAGAACGGAAGCGGGCCCGAGCACAAACGCGTATTCCACGGATCTGGAAGCGGATTCGAGCCAATACTGGTCGGTTGCAGACGGCTCACAGAGTGGTCTGGAACCAACAGCGGGTCTTTCGATCTCGCTATGGGCAAAATTTGAATCCTTGCCTTCGAACGGGCAGTTTATGGAGCTCGTCAATAAATCTGCGTCAGGGAGTGACCGTCAGTATAAATTAGAGCTCTACAACAACGGCGGCAACTACAACCTCCTCATGTACTACAGTGACGGCACGACCGGTTCACAAAACAGCTTTCAGACGGGAACGATATCACTTTCGACCGGTACGTGGTATCAATTTGGCGCACGAGTGACTGCTTCGACGCAAAGCATTGCCGTCTATAAGGATGGCACATCGCAAAGCGGCACGAACAATCAAAACGGCAACACGTCGATCAATGGATCTGGCACTGCCGCGTTCAAAATCGGCGGCACGGCCGATGGGTATTTCGATGGGAAGGTAGACGAAGTGCTTTTCTACTCGGCCGACATCGGCAATACAGCGATGAGTAACCTGTATTCCGATCCCTCGAATCCTTCAACGACCAACCTCGTCTCTCGGTGGGCGTTTGAGAACAGTGCAAATGATTCTCAGGGGAGCAATCTCCTCACGGGCAGCGGATCTCCGACGTATTCGACCGATGTACCCACATTCGCAGGAGCAAGCACTTCAGTAACCTTACCCACAGCAACCTTCTCGTACGCGAGTTCCACCGCTGGCTTCACGCGTGATACCTCGTGGGTGATGCCGGTATATTTCGCGAGTACTGACTGCGGTGGACCGCAAGGGGATACGGGTGCCCGCTTCGATGATTTCAATGGGGACGGATGGACGGATATCATGCGCGGGCACAATACGACTCTAAATCTATACCTCAATAATCGAAATGGTTCGTGGAGCACATCAACTCCTTCGGGAATGGCAGCCTTCGTCAACGGATCATGTATCGATCAGAATGTTCGCGCAGGAGATGTCGACGGGGATAGTCTCGCGGATATCATTGCGGGAGACTCAAACGGAGACTACGTGCGAACGAATACTGCGAGAGGCAGTAGTTTCGTTGACAATGGGTGGGGCGATGTAAAGATCAACTTTTCGAACGTAGGGGGTTCAAGTTTCGACGCGGGCGGGCGGCTCGTGGATGTGAACGGCGACGGCTTACTTGATCTGGTCGCTGCGTACGATGTGGGAGCTCCTGATCAAGCTGCACAAAATGGTATCTATTTGAACAATGGTGCCGGGTGGGATGCGACGACAACGTATGCGTGGTCGCTCCCGAGTGGTGTTTACTTTGCGGGTACGGTGACTGGCGCTGGGACGGACTATGGTGCTCAATTTGCGGATTTCAACGGCGATGGACTCATCGATATCATGCAAGGGCGGGAAACCGGCAGCACGCCGTACGTTAGACTCTATCTCAACGATGGTGACGGGACGTGGACCACAGTGATACCAAGTTTCCAATACCCATTTGTCGATGGCGGTGGAGCTGACAACAAGATTCGCATAGCGGATATAAATGTGGACGGATTGCCGGATCTTGTGCGCACCGATCAGGGTTCGCCCGTCTACATCAATCAAGATGGCGGTAAAACATTCGCGACATCGACCATCTGGAGTACATTGCCCGTGGATTTCGTCTATTCGGAGGGTGACGGAGGTGCACGATTCGTCGATATCAATGGCGACGGGCTCGTCGATATCGTGAAATCAAATGGCAATTTCTCTCCTGGCACCGGTGCAAATGGCGCGTACATGCACGGAGGAGAGAAGCCCGATCTTCTAAAGCGCGTCGTGACGTCGCAGGGCGGTTCGATGTCGATCACGTACAAAGCAACGCCGAAATTTACCGATGGTGCATCAAATGCAAACCCCGTGCTCCCGTTCGTGCTTCCGGCGGTTTCCGAGATCGGGCAAAACGACGGCTTTGGAACCATCGGCACGACCACGTACGCGTATGGCGGTGGGGAATACTTTTATGGAGATGAGTTCAACCGAAAGTTCGCAGGCTTTGCGACCACCACGATCACTGATTCGGCTGGAAATGTCACAAAAATATTCGCTCACCAGGGCAACGGCACGCAATCAGCGCTCGGCGAATATAGCGATGATGACTCGAAAATAGGCAAACCGTATCGGGTCGACATATCCGATGGGAGCAATAATGTGTACAAGCGCACCCTCACGCGATGGGAGAACTCGTCGATACCGAATAGTCGCGATTGGGTCAAGAAAACGCGCGACACCATTCTCGCCTACGACGGCGATGGAGATCATAAGGATACAGCCGTCACATACACGTACGATCCGGTAAACGGGAATATGCTCACCAAGAGCGAATACGGAGAGGTGAGTGGAAGTGATGACGGATCGTTTTCTGATACCGGATCAGACAAGCGCACCGCAACGTATACCTATGCCGCAAGCTCCACGCTCTATACACTCGGTCTCCCTCAGCGGGAAATAATCACAAACAGTGCGAGTACGACGATTGCTGACAAGAAGTTCTACTACGACGGTCTCTCACTCGGATCTGCAACGAAAGGCAATTTGACCAAAGAGGAGCGATGGATTTCTGGGAGTTCGTGGATCGATACCGAGAAGACGTACGACGGCCTTGGGCTTGTTGTGCAAGAGAAAGATCCGCGCGACAAAGCGACCACCTATGTGTACGACTCATACAAATTGTTTGTGGCGACGACCACTGACCCACTCAGTCACGTAACTGATTTGTATTACGATCTTTCATCGGGCAAGCCTACGAAGCGAGTGGACCCCAATCAGCGCTCGTGGGAGTGGACGTACGACGGCCTCGATCGACCGATCTCTGAAAAAATCCCGGATCACCTCGGCACGCCCTCGAACACGGTCCT
>JACRFJ010000005.1 GCA_016217935.1 Candidatus Kaiserbacteria bacterium | reverse complement strand
CCGTCTCTGACGAGGAAGCAATCTGGTATTCTTGTGCATACCAAAAGGTCTGGGTTAATGGGCTGCTAACACTCCCATTGTCACCCGGGCCTTTTGGCTTTTCATCCGCTCACTCTGTTACCAACCCGTATTGTATGTACACCCTATATTGACAAATCTGTCAAACGTGATATCATTAGACGAGCAGGGAATGCTCCTTGCCAAATGCCCAATCCTGGGCCACAAGAAGGACCAGCGAGATGTCCAGCAGGACCGGTAACCTATTCACGATCAATCCCCGTCTCAACGCGGATGGTGAGATCGTTTACGATAACTTCGACGTCAACAACATGTGGCAAGCGCAAGATCACAAGGTGCGCATGTGGCAGCCACGTGACAAGGAGGGCAAGGTCACGGGTCCGACACACCTGGCCACGATTCTCGGAACCGAAGAGGGGGGGCTTGTCGCTCGCGGCTACGAAGCACTCGAGGTTGCGGATCCGGAGCGCAAGGTCAAGTTACTCACCGATCGGAGCATGCTTGCCGACGTCGGCACGTATACGATCGACGGCGACGGCATGCCGCAGCTCACCGTGTGGGCCGATGACCGGTTCTACTATGTCAAGATGCATACCGGACTCGTCCACACGCGGGTCACGTTCGTCGACCCGGAAACGGGAAGGGAACGCAAGCGTCTCTGGGCCGCGCACGACATGCTCGAGATCGTCCGGCGCAAGATGGATTTCGTCGACCACGGCTTCCATTCGTTGGGCGGCGCGAACGCGTTGCGTGATAATGCCGTGAGCGTCGATCTCGCAGACGACCAGACGGGCGTCATCTGGTCGACTGCATCGCGCAGCAAGATCTACGGGACGAAGATCCCGGAGTGGCGTGACACGCTTTTCCGCGTCGATCGTCGCGGCGGCGAAGGTGCGTTGCAGAACATTGGGATGTTCCTCCACTTCAAGGGGACGCCCGACGAACTGCTGATCACCGATGCGCACGATCGCACTGACCTCCAGGAGATCTGGCGTCGCGAAGAACAGCGTCGGCTCGATCTGCTGAAGGCGTCGCGCGCCGTCAGGAGGCTCATCAAGGATGGCAAGATGGGTCAGGCCGACCCGATTGCGGAGGTGACCGAAGAGGTTGCCCCGACGCTGCCGGTCGCGGCAGCCTGAACCATATCCCGATCCTTCGAATGTTGCTCCCGGAACCCACGGCTCCGGGAGATTCTTTTTTCACGTTGATAACTGGGCTCGTTCTTCATATGAAGTGTTATTATTTTTATACCTATGATGCTTGAGGCAGGTCGTTCTACTGGTGGTGGACCTCGAGGTCCTGAACAACCGCGGGGGTCTGAAGAGCCGACTCCGCTCTCAGATGAGATTCGTTCAAAATGGGCTGATACTTGGTATCGAGACGGCGAATTTATACTTAAGGACGCGGATGGCAATGACCTCGTGCGAGTTCCCAACACGGAGGCAAACATGCGCCATTACAATGGAGGTCCGATAGATAACATTGCTGCCACGGAAGCACGATCACTTCAAGCCATAAACAAGGCACTTCGAGAGGCTAGTAAGCCGGAATTCCACACTTTTGAAGAATGGAGACAGGCTGATGAAGCGGAGCAGCAGGCGCGGGGACGGCGTGGGCCGCGCATGAATCGCGTGTATTCCGGGAAAGATCGGGAACGCATGCAGCACAATCTTGGCAAAGAAATCGAATCGAGAGAAATGCCGGAAGCTACACTCAATACGTTTATTGGTCGAATCGGTCGGGTTGCTAACAGTGAAGACACGAGAGCTATATTGGATGAGCTAAAAGGTTTTCCACTCAAGTCAGCAGGGGATGAGGCAGGCAGAGTTGAAAAACCACGGTATCGACTTAAATCTGATGGCACGCATGAACTTGTTCCTCCTAACGCTGCAGAACTTGAGAACCAAAAGAGGAATCTGCGCTTCAGACTCAACGCGCTTAAGGGCAACTCCGCCTTTACCGAAGCGGTGATTGGGCAATGGGAAGAAAGTATTGGCGACGCGAGAGATGATAGGGCCATTCAAGCAATCAGCGATGGACTTGCGGCGTTTGAGCCTAAGCCGAGTGAACCCGTGCGCAGAACTGAGCGAGTGAGTGTCAGAGATAGATTGGTCGAACAGGTGAGGAGTCTTACGACGATTACAGATGCCGAGCGACAGCGTCTGCTGGATCGCATTCCTGGCTTGCGGGGTTTTAAAAGTATCAAAAAATTTAGGAAAGACCTTGATGCATTACTCGATCGCGAACCCGGAGGTGCTGGTATTTTGGGATCGCGTGAGGAGGTGGCCGGTGCAGTAGAGAAAGTGGGCGATACGCACGTGGTCAGAAGTGGACGAACAACTCGATTGGCAAGCCTTGAAGAAATTGCTGCGTACGAAGCGGCGAGAACAGTGCCACCTGGCCCTACCGCCCCGACGACACCTGCTGCTGGACCGGGCACCGGACCCATTGCGGCACCGTCCGCGCCTGAGGCGGCGGATCCGGGGGCAGCGATTACACCGGATGAACAAGAAAGAAGAAGGCGAGCGCTTTTGGATCGGTTGAAAAGAAGGCATCGAGGTGGTGCAGAGGCGGAGCCCGCCGCTGCTGAAAGAAGGACTGAAGCAAGAACGGAGGAAAGTAAGATACTGGACCCAAAGAAATTTAAGTTTATTCGAATTCCTTTTGGTAACGACGTAGGGTGGGGGACGCCGTGGGAAGTTTTCTATATTCACCCCGACGCAGAGCCAGGTCCCGATGGCAAGCCTCGCCATTTCAGTGTCGAGGAAGTCGAGCGCATAAAAAGTGGAGGGGGTTCGACCGAAAGTCCTTCTGTCCCGGAACTATTGGATACCGGACGGGATACAGAAAAGAAGAAAGCGTTGGCATTCAAACCAGAAAACTATATCGGTATCAAACCAAAATCTATTCGCGAGATTGCCGCAAATCCACGTGACCAGGAAGCTTTCGGTAAATTACTGGCATCGCTCACGGACAATAGTCCAGATATATTATCGCGCGCTGCGACCGAAGGAAATCTTACGCAAGAGGAGCGACAGCTCATTCGGTATGCGCAATACGAACACGCGAAACGCATGAAGCAGTGGGAGTGGCTCGACAAAGAAATAGGCCCCAACCACGTCAAGCTTTCGATGAAGCGCAATCCGGATATTGATGCTGCGGTGCGCCTCAATGATTCGGAAACAAATAATTTCGATATTACGACCAAAGTTTGGAAAAACGAGCTGTTACATCTCGCGATGACAGATCACCAAGCATTTCAGAGAGTCTATGCAGCACACACCGAGCTGAAAGATTTGCGGGAGCGAAGAAGTCACAGAAAATGGGAGGCATCTGTGCACAAGTTGTGCGATCGTGTTGGTGTAGAACCTGATGACTATGAAAAGATGTTTAAACTTGATCGCGGTGATCGCGTGGCAACAAGAGCGAGAGTGGTAGAAAGTCTCAGAGGTGATCTGGGAGGAATGGGTAGGGTTGTCGGCGCTCTTGGCGTCACGCGATGGCGTGCCAACCGTGTCATGAAAGAGGCAGATCGGTTGCAGAGGCTTGGCACAGAAGGAGACAGATGGATCTCACGTCCTACGTCGTGGACACTTCGAGACATTAATACCCATTTGGCTACAATTACGCGGACAATGGCGCAAACAATCGGCGACGAGGAAAAATTACAAGCACTCACAAAAGCGGCGATGCTCAATGAGTCGGTGAGACTTGGTCGCGATACAGGGCCGAAATCTCTCGAAGCAGCTCGCGCAGGATATCGCGAGGCGGAAACAAAGACCTTTTCCGACATTGAATTGAAAAAGATATTCGATCGCGATAAGGCGTTCGCGCGCACCGCTGACGGAAGAGGCTGGGAAGGAATGAACACTGCTGAAAGAACTGACTGGCGAGATAATTCATGGAATCCGCCAGAGGCGCGACAAGGAAATCCGAAAGGTGGGATGTGGGCACAGATAGCTCGCAGATTTATCGAATGGCTCTTTGGTGAACGAAAGAAGTCGTTACCAGTAACATAATCGAGTATGACAACACTCTCACCTCAGGAAATCGGAGCAATCTACGAAAAAGCGAATGCGCTCATGGTTGCGGGCAAATCCGAAGATGCGCGGGCGTACCTCATGGAGCAGTTACCACAGTTGCCAGAAGACCTGCGGAACAAAATCGTTGTTGAGCTGCTCAATGAAGCTGTGCAAGAAGAATTGCACGAACTTCAGACCATCGATGACATTCAAGAAGAGGGGATGGCTGCGGCGGAGTTACTTGAAGAACTCAAAAAGAAGAAAGAAAAAGAAGCAACGACTTGACAGAAGACAGATTTCGATATATTATGTACTGAGCTTGGACTGACCCAGGCTACGAGATACAAAGGGAGAGTCCTGATGAGATACGTTCGCCTTACCCTGATTGCTGCGGTCATGACCGCAGCGACTTTGCTTTCGACCGTAGCAACCACCCGAGTCGCCGAAGCGCAGTTCAACCCCGCGATGGGTCGCTCGTGCGATCCGCGTCCGGGTCATCCGCGCTGGTGCGGCTACCGCAGCCACGGACCGGTTGGTCGTGCGATCTTGCGACACCACTGGCGTCACCCCATGATCGGCGGTGATCGGCCGAATCCGATGGGCGGCCACATGCGACCGACACCGCGATACGGCATGCAGCCCTTTGGCTACCGGCCGCGGTACGCGCATCCGCGTGGTCCCGTCATGGGATCCCACATGGTATACCGTCGGTTGATGACCCGTCGCTACGAGGGTGGACCGATGGCAGGGCCTGTACGGCCGATGATCTTCCACGGCAACGGCTTTGTCCGCGTCGGCAATCGGCATTTTGTCGAGATCGACTGATCAACGGCGGAAGGAAGGAAGGAGCGAGACGCCGAGCGATCGGCGTCTCATATTTTTTAAGATGAAAGGCGAAAAAAGCGGACCTTGACAAGCGCGCATTTAGTGTGTTAGTATCGTCCCGGTTCTCAATCGCAGTGATTGAGGCTGCCATACATCTTTCTGAGATGGAGGCGCTATGGTAAGCGAACGCTGCAAAGCGATCGCGGCCGTTGGCGTCGCGATCTCATCGGCTATCGTGGTACTCATCAAAATCGAGAGTGCACAGTGGTCGTTCGCAGGCGTAAGCCTGATGCTCACCGCGATCTCTGCGTATGCCGCGTGGCGTATTGCAAAGTCGCATACGGATCCATCAAGATCAAGGGAGAAGACTCCGATGAAAGACGAACACTCTACGTGGTTCGGATTCATGTGCTACGTCATGTCGATCTTCGGCAAAAGCTGGTGCATTTTCGTGGCGCTTTCGATGTTCTTCGGCGCTACGTTCCTGCCCAGCTGCAACCTCGGCGGCATCGTGAATCCAACCATCATACAGGTGCTGCCGCTCTCCATCCTCGCGATGCTGACCGGCATGTTCGCAATGGCCGGCTCGTTCGGCACGCCCGTGAGCCTGAAGTATGAGGTCCCCGACTTCGTCCTGACCGCGATCCTTGGGCTCACGATTCTCGTGGGTGGGAGCAAGGCCGGTGCCGGATCGACGGAACTGCAAAACTTCTCGTACTACCTGCTCGGCATCCTCGTCGTGGCCGACATTCTGATCGACTGGATCGGCAGGCTCGTGCACTGGAATTACCTGCGGAAGCTGAAGGCCGCCGCCGGCGGTCCCAGCGCACCCTGAGGAGGGAGCGATGGACGTTGCAAAACTCTTCGTGGGAACGTTGATCGCCGCGTCGATCTCCGCTCTCGCTCTCGTGCTCTGGGTTTGCTTCTGTCCAGTGTGCGACTATGCGCCCTCGAAACCGCGTTCAAGCCTCGCGCGCGATTGCGGGATCGAATTCAAGGACACGAAAGACGGCTCAACTACGTGGCTCGTCGATCGATGCATCAGGTAAGGGAGGAGAAGCATGGCCGAAGCGAAGAGCGGAGGCAGCGGTGATAACGCGTGCACGATCGCCGCCGCGATCCTTGCCGTACTGGTCGTCGCACTCATCGTCGGCAAATGCACTGTCGAGGTGAGGCCGGTCGAGGTGCGCGAATCGGGCAGATATGAACGCCCCGTATTGCGCGCCGAACCTCCATGCGAACCGATCAGACTGAAACGTCACAATCCCGATGGGACCGCGATCTGGTCCGTAGGCGATTGTTGAAAATGGCAGCCTGATCCTGTAAGTACCCACGGCGGCGCAAGCTTCCGTGGGTACAATCTTTCATACGTAGAGCCATATATAAGGGGTACTTGACAAAAGGTGTTTAATACGATATCGTACACCCATGTAGGTTTGGGATGCCCCGGCCTGCGCAAATCGGCAACCAGCGGAGGAAGTCAATGTTCTTCAAGCTCGGAATCTCACTGATCGCGATCGCGATCGCGACGCCGTCCCTCGCCCCAGCGTTCGCTGGCGGGCGCCCCGACCATCGCGAGCGCGTCGAGGTCAAGACCCCCGATGGTCTCGAGCTCACCGCCGTGAACACGAAGCCGACAAAGGGTGCCGTGAGGTGGTGTCAGGCGAAGCGTGGCGCAATCGTGGTGATCCAGTCGACGTGCCGCTCCGGCACCACGAACTGCGACGGGGGCTGCCAGTTGCCCGATGGCACCATCGTCGGCAATGGCGGCGTGGTCTATAACGTGAAGGGCGAGTTGGTCAACGGGAAGTGACCGACGTCGCTCCTCGGAGGCGGGCAGTATCGCTCGCTCGCCTCCGAAAATTTCTTGTTTTGAGCTGTCTACGCATGTATGTGCTGAGACAGATCCGAACAAGGATCAGATCAAGTGCAGCCACGGAGGAAACGATGCGTGCACTCAAGATTGCGGTTCTTTCACTTGCGCTTATCGCGCCCGCAGCGGGAAGTGCGCAGACGGCGAAGAATCCGTGTGCGCCCTCATGTCGTGCAATCCAAACGCCGGAGGCCGAGAAAATCAATAAGGACATGCACGGCTACATAGCTGTCACCGTCATTCTCGAACTCCCGGCTACAAAGGATAAGCCTCTCAAGGGAGGAACCTATGTGATTGCGATGCGTATGCCCCCTGATAGTGTGCGCCAGGATCGTGACGGCATGAGGATCATCGTCTTTGACGCTGATTTCAACCACAAGAAGGACGGGCGATTCTACCCAGGTGGCAGCATCTGGTTCGAGCTGAAAACCGTGATACCGGAAGGGGAGTCGTTCCCGCAGGGAACACTCGTACTGCCTGAGAAAGCGGTGGAACGGTTCCCGTACGCATGGACCGTGCTGCAGGTCTCGAATCTCACGCTGAACGGCCACTGGGAGAAGACCGAAGGAGGATACATTCTCTCGTTCCGGCCAGCGTTCTGATCGTGACGAGCGCGAAGCTTTCACGGGGCGGACTGGCGCATCACCATGCGCCGTCCGCCACTACTTGACATCCAGGAATTAGCTTATATAATCGTGCCGGTTTACAAATTCATTATCAACATTAGGTTTATACGATAACGAGACAAAAATATGAACGTCATCACTATCAATCAAGCATTTGCCGGAGCCGTTCTCGGTATCTTTGCGGTTGCTTCGATTGTTTTGTTTGCAGCTCCTTCAGTCCATGCGTCAGAAATGGACCTCATTGAGGGTGGTGCCGGTCTCGATTTCGGCAATTACGACATGGCTCAAATGGACTTCGGCAACTACAACATGGCCGAACTCGATTTTGGTAACTATGACATGGGTACCAATGATTTTGGCAACTACGACATGGGTCAGTATGACTTCGGCAATTACGACATGGCGCAGTACGATTTCGGCAACTACGACATGCAACAGGAATCGCCCGATTTCGGCAATTACGATATGCAGGAGCAAGAGCAGTACACTGAAGATCAACAGTACTACGAGGAACAGTACTCGGAACAATACCAGCAACAGCAATCGTACTCGCAGCCGTTCCAGCAACAGTCGTTTGCGCAGTCGTACATGCCGCAGAAGTACCAGAGCTACTTCCCGAGCTACCCGTCGTATCCTTCGCACCCGTCGTATCCCTCGTTCCCGAGCTATCCGACTCCGAAGCCGACGCCAGTTCCGCAACCGCATCCGATCCCACAGCCTGTTCCGCAGCCGAATGTCACCAACACGACTACGAACACATGCGTGAACCACAGCTGCAACACAACGATCACTGACAACTCGATCAACGGGAGCTTCAACGACCAGAGCATCAACGTCGCGACGCTCACTCCGGTCACTCCGCAGCCGATCATTCAGTACACGATCCCGCAGTACCCGACGTATCCTACATATTCGGTACAGCAAGCTCCGTACTGTGTGATCACGATCACCAACTACGGTACCTACTACTCGCAGGCAACGCTGAGCTGGTCCTCGATCAACGCGACGTCCGCCTCGATCTCGGGAGTCGGTTCGGTGCCGGTGAGTGGTACGCGCGTGGTCTCTGGTGGTAATCAGATCTACACGCTGACTGTCTGGGGTCCGGGTGGTAGCGCCACCTGCCAGACGCAGTATTCGTCTGTGGCGCCGCAAGCTCCGTACGTGTCTCTCTCGCAGATTCCATACACGGGCTTTGACTTCGGTCCTGTCGGCAACGCGATCTACTGGACGGCACTCATCTCGCTTGCAGCCGGCGGTGCGTACCTCATGATCTTCTATCGTGGTGGTGTGCTTGCCCTTGCAAGTTCGATGATCGGTGCTCGTAAAAACGAGATGCCGTCTGCGACGATCCTCTCTGAGGAAGTAGTTGCTCGAGCGGTGCCAGTCGAAGTGATCGCAGCACCGGTGCTCGCCGCACTTCCGACAATGAGCATGCACGGAACGAAAGATTCGATGGCGATTGCGCTCGGAGACAACGGAATTCCCCGCCTCGTGATCAATCGCGCCTAATTGCCGCCGCCTGCTCCAACTCGCCCCCGTCACAGCAGTGACTCGGGCGAGGCAAGAAAGTGAACAAAAGCGGCCCCGATATCGGGGCCGCTTTTGTTACGCTGAACATTTACACCAACATACCCACCGATATGTTGCTATAGCATATAATTGGTGTATGGGGCGAATAGAAAAAGAAAGCAGCGTGCGCAGGAAGCGAGCACGGGTTCGCAAGGTGATTCTCTCCACCGTTGGGGCCATCGGATATATTGGCCTTGCCATGCTCATTCCAAATAGCCTCGGAGCGTTGCACAAGCTCGGCGTACTCAAAAATCCGCGCGAGCGAGAAAGCGTCAAGCGGTCTTTTGGACGTCTCGTAGACGCTGGGATGATACATTTTGACGGACGGAATGCTCGGCTGACTAAAAAAGGGAAGGCGCAGCTACTCATGCTCCAAATGCGTGAAGGAAGCTCGCGAAAAAGACGGTGGGATAATCGGTGGCGTGTCCTCATCTTCGACATTCCCGAATACAGGAAAGGACTGCGTGAGAAAATGAGACGCACTCTTATTTCTGTCGGATTTGCGCGCCTACAGGACAGCGTGTGGATTTATCCATATGATTGCGAAGATCTGATCACGCTTCTCAAAGCCGATTTCAAAATAGGTAGGGACGTGCTCTACATGATTGTCGAGGTGCTGGAAAACGATCGTTGGCTCAGAACCCGGTACAATCTCATCGATTGAATACCGGACGCATACACCAATTTGTTGCTATAGCACGATCTTGGTGTATGGAGAAATATGAGACCTGCGTGAGGGGTGTTCAGCTGTCTTTTACGATGCATCAGTCGGCGGATCGGCGGTGAGTTCGACTTATGCCGCGCGGGAGGCAATGTCGCGCTTTAGTTTCTCGATGAATACTTGCAGCGCTTCTGTTTTCTTCTGACCTGAGCGATTCTCAATCGTGACGGTCTGTGCTTGCATTTCACTATCACCGACGACGATGTAGTACGGAACCATTTCAAGCTTGAGCTGACGTATACGTTTTCCCAGACTATCGTCCGCCGATATCTCGCTGCGAATCCCCGCTTCGCGTAGTCCCCTCACTACCTCTTCTGCGTAGACCTGATGCTTTTCCGAAACGGGTAACACGACAACTTGCAGGGGGGCGAGCCAGAGCGGAAGCATACCTTCGAGGTGCTCGAGGAGCACGGCCATGAATCGTTCAATCGAACCCATGATCGCTGCATGGATCATCACGATGCGCTCTCGTTCACCTTTTTCGTTGACGCACGTGAGGTCAAACCGATCAGGCATGTTCATGTCGAGCTGAATCGTCGCGACCTGCCACTCGCGCCCGAGCGAATCGGTCGCCATGAAATCCAATTTCGGGCCATAGAATGCCGCCTCGCCAATGCCTTCAGATATCTCCACGTTCCGCTCTTCTGTCATTGCACGGAGGGTCTCTTCTGCGATCTGCCACTTGTGTTTGTCGCCGAGATATTTCTCGGGCTGCTTTGGATCGTGGAAGGAGAGTCGGATCTTGAGGGAGAAGCCAAAAGCTTCGTAGAACTCTTCAATGATGTCCCAAATTTTCAGGAATTCTTCCTTGATCTGCGGCTCGCGGCAAAAGACGTGTGCATCGTCTTGGGTAAACGCGCGCACACGAGAAAGACCATTCAACTCTCCCGTCTGTTCATCGCGGTAGCACATTGTGGAGTTTGCATAGCGCTGCGGCATCTCTCGGTAACTCCACGGTTTTCGGGCGTAGATCTGCGTATGGTGAGGGCAGTTCATCGGTTTGAGCGCGAATTCGTGACCATCACGCGACGTGATACGGAAGAGGTCATCTTTGAATTTGTCCCAGTGACCGGAAGTCTCGTAGAGCTCCTTTTTCGTGATATGCGGGATGTCGACTTTCTCGTAGCCACGCGCTTGCCGCATTTCCCATACATATTCGTCGAGCAGATTACGTACCAGTGTGCCCCGTGGAGTCCACAGCGGGAGTCCGCTTCCGACTAAATCTGAAAACGTGAAAAGATCGAGCTCGCGCCCAAGCTGCTTGTGATCACGCGCCTGTTCTTTTTCTTCTGCCATAGAAATATGTTTCCGAAATCAAAATCGCCCGAGTAAACGCACGAACGAGTCGTGCATTCACTAGGGCGATCTAACCCCTCGACACTCGGCTCGGGGCAAGCCGCGGTTCCACCTAGTTTCCTCTCGAGTCCGCCAGGGCGGATTGAGGGCACTTTTCACACAATCAGATTAGGCTTTCGCTTCCGCCCGCCTACCTGACAGGTGGGACTTCGGTTCGTAGCCGAAGCAATCTCTGATCAGGAAATCCTAGCGTCCGTTCTGTTCGCTGTCAATATAGACAACTCATTACAGGGCTTTGACTCGCTCAGCGACGAAGCTCGGCGTGCCATTGCGCTCGGAGATCTTGCCTTTGAGCATGATGCATTTCCCTGCGGCGAGAAGAGATTCGTTCTCCTTGAGTACGCGCGGAAAAGCGACAACTTCGATTCCATCCGAGAAATCGGAAATCTTGAGAAATGCCATGCGCTCGCCATTTTTGGTGAGAATGTTCTGCGCACTCTCGATATAGCCGGCGATCACGGTCTCTACCCCGCGCAAGCTATCCTTGGCGTGTTTAATAGAGTGCTTGGAGTTGGCGAGCTTTTCTTTGTGCTTGTCGAGAGGATGTCCCGAGACGTAGAGGCCGAGAAGTTCTTTTTCCCACGTGAGTCGCATTTCTATTGAGGCCGGAGGGGCCTCTTCCAATTTGATTTTCATTGTCGCTCGAGCACCAGTCGGGCCAAACAAAGATCCTTGGTCACTGGGAGTCTTGCGGTGTTCGCGGTGACCCTCAAGGAGCCGTTCGATGTTGGCGAGTAGGGTCCCACGCTCTCCGATCTCGTCGAGTGCCCCACTTTGTATCAGCGATTCAAGCGATTTTTTATTGAGATTTTTATCGGGTATACGCGCAATAAAGTCAGAAATATGTTTGTACGATTCTCCTTTTTCTCGCTCAGCGATAATCGAGTCCGCTACAGCGGTGCCAAAGTTCTTGATCGAGTAGAGACCGAAGCGGATGTGTTTTGCCTGCCCTGAGGGATTCGAAGGGTCGTCGATGACCGTGAAGTTGCCCTTACTTTCATTGATCGATGGGGGCCACACTTTGATCCCCATGCGAGTGCATTCCGCAATTACTTCAGCAATCTTTTCGACCTCGCCCGCATCCGCCGTAAGGAGCGCTGCCATATAATCGACGGGGTAGTTGGCTTTCATGTACGCGGTCTTGTATGCGAGGTTGCCATAGCTTGCTGCATGCGCCTTGTTGAATCCGTACGCCGCAAATGTCTCGATCTGCTCCCAGAGTCTTTGTGCGACCTCTTTTTTCATCCCGTGCTCGATGCAGCCCTTCTGGAACTTTTCTTTCTGCGCGGCCATTTCCGCTGGGATCTTCTTGCCCATCGCTTTCCTAAATTTATCGGCCTCGCCCCAGGAGTAGCCGGCGAGCTGCACTGCCATCATCATGACGTCGTCTTGATAGATGAGGATGCCGTATGTCGGCTTCAAAATACTCTCCATGCGCGGATCGAGGTACTTCACGCGAGCAGGATTTTTCTTGCGCTCAATATACTCGGGGATAAATGCCATGGGTCCTGGACGATACAAGGCAACCATCGCGTTCAGGTCATGAATTACGGTCGGCTTCAGATCCTTGAGGTACCCAGTCATACCGCTTCCCGCCATTTGGAATACACCGAGTGTCTCGCCTCGCGTGAGCATCGCGTAGACTTTTTCGTCGTCAAGCGGGATTTTCTCGAGGTCGACGTCGATGCGAAGTCGTACGCGTACCCGCTCGACCGAATCCGCGAGGACGGAAAGGTTGGTAAGACCGAGGAAGTCGAATTTCAGGAGACCGACGCCCCCGTATTCGTCGGCAATGCTGTACATATCGTACTGCGTGATCGTTTTACCCTGGCCGGACAGGCCGCCTTTTGGATCGAGTTGAATCGGTGCATACTTCGTCACCTCATCTGGTGCGATCACCACACCGGCAGCGTGGACACCAACATGCCGAGCGTTGCCCTCGAGTTTTTTCGCGAGGTCGATTATCTCGCGAACATCCGGGTCACGTTTGTAGAGTTCTGCAAGCTCGGTGACTTCGTCGAGAGCCCCCTGGATGGTCACCGGGAAACCCTGCTTACCGAAGGGGATGAGCTTTGCGATTGTGTCTCCCAATCCATACGGGTGACCCAGGGCGCGCGCGACGTCACGCACGGCTGCGCGTGCCATCATGGTGCCAAAGGTCCCGATCTGGATCACGCGATCTGCGCCGTATTTTTTCCGCGCGTACTCGATGAGCTCATCGCGTCGATTGTCGGCAATATCCATGTCGATATCCGGTGCCGATGGACGCTCAGGATTAAGAAACCGCTCGAACGGCATGTTGAATGAAATCGGATCAACGGTTGTAATGCCTGAGAGGTAGGAGACGAGCGAACCTGCCGCGGAACCTCGCGTGTTGGTGAAAATCCCGCTCTCGCGCGCATGGCGAAGGAGATCGGCGACGATAAGAAAGTATGAGGCGTATCCTTTCTGCGCGATGATGTCGAGCTCGTAGTCGATTCGCGTCTGGATTTCCGGGCTCTTTTTAAAGCCGCGCTCGGCGATTCCGCTCTCCGCGAGTGAACGAAGTTCTTTGTCATCAGTTGATCCTTTTGGAATAGGGAAAGTGGGGAGTATCGCCCGACCGAGGGAGAGCTCGAGCGTGCACTTCTTTGCAATATTCGCGCTGTTCAGAATTGCCTCAGGGAGATCTTCAAAAAGTTCTTCGATCCGCGTACGTGAGAGAAAAGAAAAATCGCGAAGTTCATATTCACTCCCTTCTCGGTTCAGTACGCTCGACGTACGGATTTTGTTGATCAAATCGCACGCGAGCGCGTCCTCGCGCTTCAGGTAGTAGACATCGTGCGCGGCAACGATCGGTATCCCTGTATCGCGCGCAAGTGCGATAATACCCTGCATCTGTTTTTCGTGGCCTTCGATCTCAGGATGCCGCGTGATTTCGATGTAGAGATCGCTGCCGTATACCTTGCGGTGCCAATCGAGGGTCTCGTGAGCGCGATCGCGCATCTCGTGTCGGAGTGCGTATGCGTGCTCACTACCATGTGATGGAAGAATCGCAACGAGCCCTTCTGCATGACGCTCGACGAGCTCGCGATCAATACGCGGGCGGTTGTAGAAGCCTTCGAGGTAGGATTTCGAAACGAGTTGAAGCAAATTCCGGTAACCCGTATCGTCTTTTGCAAGGAGGACGATTCGCGAGGGTACGTCGTCAACCTTGTGCTCCTTGTCGTGGCGCGTGCGAGGTGCGACAAAAAAATCGACGCCGAGAATCGGTTTGATCCCCACTTCTTTGCATGTTTTATAAAAATCGATTGCGCCATACATGTTGCCGTTGTCGGTGAGTGCGAGCACTTCTTGCCCATCGGCCCTTGCAGCCGCTACGAGATTTTCGATTTTTGGCAGGGCTTCAAGGAGCGAGTAATGAGAATGTACATGTAAGTGAACAAAACGAGGTTTCATATGAGGGAAGTAGTACCGGCCTCCCTGTGGGAAGACATATCCGGATTATACCTCTCTTGTTTTCCCGATACCTTGGTATCATAAGAGGGTAATGCGATATCTCGTTGGTATCGACGAGGCAGGCCGCGGCGCGCTCGCCGGACCTGTATGCGTCGGTGCCGTGCTCTACCCGGAGGATTTCGATTGGCGGGAGGCATTCGCACTCGTCACGCGTCCTAACCGCGCAGGCCCTGGCTCTCCGCGACTGCGTGATTCCAAACAGCTCTCTGCGCAGCAGCGTGAGATTCTTTTCGATTACATTGTCGATCACGGGCGTCTCAAGCACGCGTTCGCTCTTGTCGATGCTGCAATCATCGATGCAATCGGAATTACACATGCTGCCCGGGAAGCCGCAGCGCTCGCGCTCTCGCGCCTCTCGGTCACGCCATCGAGGGTGCACGTACTCCTCGATGCAGGGCTCTCCGTACCGGATCACTGGTCGCAAGAATCGATTGTCCGCGGTGATGAGCAGATTCCCGCGATCGCCTTTGCCTCGATTGTAGCGAAAGTTACACGCGATCGATTTATGGAAGACCTCGATGGTCCATACGAACCATACAATTTCGCACAGCACAAAGGCTATGGTACGCAGGCACACGTTCGCGCGATTAGAGGAAACGGTCTGACTGATCTCCATCGAGCGAGTTTCTGCAAAGGGTTGATTCTGAGATAAAAATACGTATACTCTCGCGCATGGTAGTGCGAATGCGCAGGAACAGGTCGCAGACCGCGAAGCGGCGCTCTCATCATGCAATCTCGGGCGCGCGCACTGTGCGCTGCGAGTGTGGCGCCATCCGCCTCCCGCACCGCGCGTGCGCGGAATGTGGCAAATACAACGGGCGCGTCACGATCGATGTCGTCGCACGCACCAAGCGAGATCAGCGCCGCATGAAGCGAAAAGAAACCGAATTGCGAGCGAGCGGACAAACGAGCGAAACAAAAGAAGCTGAGCCAGCGAAGCAGTAGTCGCGTTCTCCACACCCTGCCCTTTCGTTCATTTGAAACTCAAGCGGGTGGTGTACTCTTTAGATATTGTTCCTTTATGGCGAATCGACACCTCGCGCGCTCTGTCGTATTGCAGGTTCTCTTTGAGAGAGATTCGTCGCCATCGATGTCTATCGATGAGAGTTTCGGACGTCTCGCCGATTACTCCAAAGAATTCGGTGCTCGCGAGAGCGATTTGCCGTTTATGAAAACGCTCCTCCAAACTGCCGTCGCGAAGCAGAAAGAAATCGATGAAGTCATCGTGCGTGCGGCGCCAGAGTGGCCGATCGAAAAGATCGCCGCAATCGACCGCAATATCTTGAGGCTCGGTCTCACGGAGCTTCTCTACGCGGATCGTGCACAGGTTCCGGCAAAGGTCGCGATCAACGAAGCGATCGAGCTTGCGAAATCATTTGGGAGCTCGTCCTCGGGCCGATTCGTCAACGGTGTTCTCGGTGCCGTCTACATCGAGCTCGGTGAACCGGGAAAAAATGAGGGCGGCGCTCGAAAAGGGGAACCACAAAAGCAGGGCAAGATGCCAGTTGAAGAGCTCATCGGAGCGGTAGTCTATGCGCGCGAATCGCGCGCTCAGTCTGAAGAAGTCTACCTTGCGCTCGTGCACGACATTTTCGGGCACTGGACACTCTCGAAAGGCAAGCTCCAGCCGGGTGAGAAACACGGTGATGGTGTGCGCCGCAAGGTCAAAGAGGAGATCGGACTCGATGTTGAAGTCGAGGATCAGCTCGGGGAAAACGAATATATTGCGAACGACTCAAAAGCAACTGGTGGCAAGAAAAAGCGCCACGCGACGTACTTCCTCGCGCGCGCGACGTTTGCCGATTTGCAGCTGAAGAAGGAAGGCGGGCTCGACGATGCGCAGTGGTTCCCCCTTGCGTCGGTTGGCGACCTTAATTTTTATGATGACATCCTTCCGGTCGTAACCCGGGCGATCAATATCTTGGCGCAGAAGGATCGAAAGTAGGGATTAGCCAATAGGGTATAGCCATTAGTACAATGCACGTATTCACCAGTCGCTAAACCCGAGTGGCTAGTGGCAATAACGTATGCCAGATTTCAACACATTCGAGACAAAGATCGGATACACATTCAAAGACAAACGTTTGATTGAACAAGCGTTTACACATCGTTCGTATCTGAATGAAAACAGGTCTGTCGGACGGCTTGGCCGGGAAGGCCCTGGTCGGGCAGGCGAGCACAACGAACGTCTTGAATTTTTGGGCGATGCGGTACTCGAGCTTGCTGTCACTGAATTTCTTTTTGCCAAATATCCCGAGAAACCAGAAGGGGAGCTCACCGCGTACCGTGCAGCGCTCGTCAACACGATCAGTATTTCCGATGCTGCGACGAAGCTCGGCATGAATGACTACTTACTCCTCAGCCGCGGTGAAGCGCGCGACACGGGGCGTGCCCGACAGATCATTCTCGCCAATGCATTCGAAGCCCTCATCGGTGCGATCTACCTCGATTCCGGATACACGAGAGCAAAAGAATTTATCGCCGCACAACTCTTTCATAAAACTGAAGACGTGGTCGCGAAACGTCTCTGGCAGGATGCGAAGAGCAAATTCCAAGAAATCTCGCAGGAAAAAGAGGGAATCACGCCAGGCTACCAACTCCTCGATCAGTCGGGTCCCGATCACGACAAGGTGTTCGTGGTGGGCGCCTTCATTGGCGGTCAAAAAATCGCAATCGGTGAGGGAAGGAGTAAGCAAGAAGCAGAGCAAGACGCCGCGCAGAAAGCCCTTCTCGCAAAAGGCTGGTAACCAGCAAGGTTAAACCTTGCTGGTCGATGCATAGTAGGCGCGCGCTTCATCGAGCATGTAGTCTAGATCGATGGGAAATTCGAAGAGTTTAAAAATAGATGTTCCTAGTAACGATCGTTCAGGTCTCTCGGTGCCCAAAAAATCCGGCAAGCTCGAGTAGGGATATTTCCTGAGACGCTGTTCGATTGCTACGATACTCCCACCTGTTTTCCAGTTCGCATCAAATAGTTCAATGCAGTTTAGATGCACGTATGGCACAAGCTGCCTGATATAGTCGTCACCCGCGACATGCTTTGATTTAAAGGTGCCCGCAAAGAGTGCTCCTGTACGTTCGGCTTTCTTGTTGAAGTACATCGTATAACCCGTGAAAACTTTTTGCATGAAAAGTGCTATTCCACCTGCTTGAATTTCCTTCAGTAAGAAATGAAAATGATTTGGCATTAACGAATAGGCGCCGATATCGACGAGGGGAACACGTGCGCGTGTCGCTGAAGAAATTATCTCTCCAAGTTGCTTGTTTCCAAGATTGAGCACGCGAATCGGTGTGGTGTCGTTCGCGACATACATCAGTACCAACATGCGTTGGTAATCGCGATGGCTCTGAAAGACCTTTCGCTTGTCAACGCCGCGATTATAGCAATGGTACCACTCATCGACTTCTATTGGCGCTCGGTTAGCCATAGGTAAATTTTAACATCCAGCAAGGTTTAACCTTGCTAGACTGCAAAGATAGAGTACTCGCTATTCAATCCCTGAGATGGCAGAGTTTGTGAGGACTGGGAGGCTTTGCAGGAGATAACGATGTATCGCTCCGCCTCGGCCCTTGCGGGCCTCATGTTACTTGCCACCGTGCTGCCCTCTTCAGCCGACGGTATCCTGCTTTACGACAATGTCGTGCGGGATTGCCGGGCCAACCCGGGCAGTGGCGGCGTCGAGTACTGCATCAAGACGGTCGTCAACAACCCGAAGAACCTTGTCGTCAGCGACGCACTGCTCACCGACGAGACGAAGAAGCAGATCAGCGAATTCGTCCAGCACCGACTTGCGCTGATGCGCGCGGCAATCGAGAGCAAGACACAAGTTCTCTCTGCCGACGAAGCACAGGCCAAGTGCCAGGACGATCCCGGGGGTCTCTCGTACTGCCTGCTCACTAAAGCGCATCGCGAGGAGATCGTGATCACCAGCCGCCGTCTTGCGCCAGAGATCAAGGCGTTTCTCGCGACGCTCGCGGCGAAGCAAGCGCGGCCGTCGAACTGACCGCGCTGGTCGATCACTCGGCAATTGAATCCTTAGGGCACTCACCCTAAGGGCTCGCTTTTTGATACAATAATGATCAATGTTTCTCAGCCTCAAATCGATCGAACTTTCGGGGTTTAAGTCGTTTGGCAAAAAGACCGAACTCGTCTTCACTTCGCCGATTGCCGCGATCGTCGGGCCCAATGGCTCAGGCAAATCGAACGTGGCCGAGGGATTTCGCTTCGTGCTCGGCGAGCAATCGATGAAATCGATGCGTTCGAAAAAGGGCGAAGACCTGATTTGGGGCGGCTCTCCCGGGCTTCCCCGTGGCAATCGAGGCGGCGTGAAGGTGACGTTCGACAATTCACCTGATCGGTCTGGGAAACGACTGCTCGATATTGATTTCAATGAAGTCGTCGTCGAGCGGATCGTGTATCGCGATGGGCAAAATGAGTATCTATTGAATGGTACGCAAGTGCGGCTCAAAGATGTGATTCGCCTTCTTGCAGGCGCCAATATCGGCGGCTCAGGCTATCAAATCATCTCCCAAGGTGAAGCGGATCGTATTTTGAACGCATCTCCCCGTGAACGCAGAGAGATGGTGGAAGACGCGCTCGGTCTCAAGCTCTATCAGCACAAAAAAGCCGAGAGCGAGCGCAAGCTCGAAGAAACCGGGGTCAATATCGAGAAGACCAAGTCGCTCCGCCGCGAGATCGCGCCGCATCTCAATTTCTTGCGCAATCAAGTCGAGAAAATCGAGAAGGGCAGAGAAATGAAAGAAGAACTCGCAGCAAAGCTCTCAGAGTATCTTGCGCGTGAAAATGCATGGATCTCGCAAGAGGACGCGCGGCTTCTCGATGACGCCCGCGCGCATGAGCAGGAAATGAAGCAGCTTACTGTGCGACTCCAAGAGGCGAGCGGAAAGCGGGGCGAGAGCGGGGCATCGCGTGCAAAAGATTTACAAAATACGCTGCGCTCCCTCGAGGCCAAGCTTTCCGATATCCGCAAACGTCGCGAAGAAATCGCGCGCGAGCTCGGCCGCGCGGAAGGTGCACTCGAGGCGACCAATGTCACCGTGGAAGCGATTGTGCCCGTGCCGCATGTGCGACAATTTGTCCGCGAAGTCGATGAGGCCCTTTCTGATGCCGAGCGTGCAGGAGATATCTCGACACTGCAACGAGTGATCGGTGATGTTCGCAGTCGTATCAGGGCATTTGTGGAGGGTCTTTCGGGCACGGCACCGGCCACCAATGAAGAGGTGCGCAAAGATGTCGAGAGGCTCTCCGCGACCCTGAAAACTGTCGAGCAAGAAGAAGCACGGATCGCAACCGATCTGGATATGGCGCGAGCCGGAATCGCGGAGAGTCGCGAGCAGAGCTTTGCGGCAGAGCGTGAAAGTGTCGAGCTGCAATCCAAGATGCGCGAAATCCGAACGCAGCTTGATGCCTCTCACACTGCGCGCTCCCAGCTTGCGAGCCTGCGCCAGCGATTCGAAGAAGAAGTGCGCGAAGGCGTTGCGCTCGTCGGAGCTGAGATCCGCAATTGGCACGATGCGGCTATCCCGCATGGCGCTCTTTCCGAAGATCGCAATATGCAGGAGAAGCGACGGCGCGAAATCGAGCGGCTCAAGATCAAGATCGAAGAATCCGGGATGGGCAATGGCGATGCGGTAGTCAAAGAATTCTCACAGACCAGGGAGCGCGACGAATTTCTTTCTCGCGAACTTGCCGATCTTGAGGCTTCCGCCGGATCGCTCAAAGACATCATCGCCGAATTGGAAAAAACAATCGATATGCGCTTCCATGATGGGCTCAAGCACATCAATGAGGCTCTGAAGAATTTCTTCGCGAAGCTCTTCGGCGGCGGACACGCAAAACTCTTTGTGGAAGAACCCCGTAGAGCCCGCGAAGTGCGCCGCGGGGCGGGTCTCGACGAAGACGAAGACGAGGAAGATTTTGAAGAAGAGCAAGAGTTGTACGCCGGACTCTCGATCGATGTCTCACTCCCGCGCAAGAAGATTCGTGGACTCGAGGTGCTCTCGGGTGGTGAGCGCGCACTCACATCGATCGCGCTTATCTTCTCGATGACACAAGTAAATCCCCCACCGTTTTTAATTCTCGACGAGACGGACGCGGCACTCGATGAGGCCAACTCTAAGCGCTATGCAGATATGATTCAGGAACTCGGGGGAAAATCCCAGCTCATCGTGATTACCCACAACCGCGCGACGATGTCTGCCGCGGGCGAGCTCTATGGCGTCACGATGGGGCAGGACGGAGTTTCGAAGCTTTTGTCAGTCAAATTAGAGGAAGCGGAGAGGGTTGCGAAGTAATGCACAAAGTATAGTCTTGGGTCAGGTTCGAGTCGCGCACCGAACAACAATCGGTGGAGGAGAAACAATGTCGACCATAGTTCTTGTGTATATTATAGTCGGCACAGCTGCGTGCTTGCTCGTGCTAAGTGCCATGGTCATGGGGCGTGTGATCGATCCGATTTGGAGGTTTATCGGCACGGTCTCGCTCTTGTTTGCTGTAGGTGCGGAAAATCTCGCGTCCGGCTAACACGTATGTTTTCCTACTGATGATGTTCCTTGCCGGAACGTTGACGGTCCTTGCTCACCTGAGGCATCGCAAGGTGCAAGCGTTCGAGCGAGCAAAAGTGTCCCTCGAAAGGGCTCTGGGAGGAACGCTATATCCCATTGATTACCGGAAGTGATAATAATGGATCGTGCTTTTTTGCCGGCGCGGGGAATTCGTCACGGTGACGAACCCGCGCCGGCCGTTGATTTTTATACGTTTTCTGGTAAGGTATCGCGACATGTTAAAGATTCGCATGCAGCGCAGGGGCCGCATTAATATGCCGTCATATCGGCTCATTGTCGTTGAGCACACTGAGGGACCGAAAACCGGCAATATCGTCGAGAAGGTGGGGACGTACGAGCCGCGCTCGAAGACGCGCGCGCTCAACGAAGATCGTATTAAATACTGGATGTCGGTCGGCGCGAAGCCGTCGGCCACGGTACATAATATGCTTGTGAGTCTCGGTATTTTGAATGCCAAGAAGATCAACATTCTCCCTGCATACAAGGCTCCGGCAGAGGCCGCGGCAGAAGAAAAGGCCGCAGAAGCGGAAAAAGCTGCTGAGCATGCAGCGAAAGAAGCAGCGAAAGCGGCGCACGATGCAGCGGTAGCAGCGGAGGCGGCGGAGAAAGAAAAGGAAGCGGATTCGACTCCTTCGACAAGCTCAGGGCGGGCAGACTCACCGCAAGCGGCCTCTGAGGCAGTTGCCGAACCAGCCGAGGCAGAAGCAAAGAAGGAGTAGCGCACGCGAGATGATTGACTCAAATATCGTGCGCTGTATTGTTTCGATATTAGAAGGATAGAAATTCAGTCATGGAACAAGATCAGCAATTTTTGGAATACATCATCAAGGCACTCGTCGATAATCCGGATGACGTAAAGATCAACCGCGCCGTCGATGAAATGGGAGTCCTTCTCACGCTCGCGGTCAACAAAGACGACATGGGCAAGGTGATTGGCCGCTCTGGGGCGACCGCAAAAGCGATTCGCACGATTCTGCGCGTGGTCGGTATGAAAAATAATGCGCGTGTCAATCTCAAGATCGAGGAACCGGAAGGGTCCGAGCGTCCCGAAGGAGGCGCGACACCGTACCAGCGCGACACGACCGTCGACGATGTCATTAGCGATCTCAAAGGCGAGCAATAAATCTGTGCTCCACTTTCATATCGTTACGCTCTTTCCAGAGTCGATTGAGCCGTACCTCAGGGCCTCAATCATCGGGAAGGCGCAAGAAAAAAAGAAGATCAAGGTTACTTTCTACGATCCGAAAGATTTCACTCGTGATACATATGGTCGGGTGGATCGCCGGCCGTATGGCGGAGGCCCAGGCATGGTGCTTGAGCCGGGTGCGATCTTGCGTGCAGTAGAAAAGGCCCTTCGACGAGCTCAGGGTAAGCGAGTGGAGAAAATCTTTTTCTCGACCGATGGCGCACAATTCGATGAAGCGATGGCAAAAGAACTAGCCCGACAAAAATACAGCAGTCAGACTGCTGTATTTTCAACAAAACATATTGTCCTCATTTGCGGACACTACGAGGGTGTCGATGCGCGCGTGCAGAAGATTTTAAAAGCCAAGAAAGTCTCGATGGGGCCATACGTACTCACTGGAGGAGAACTTCCGGCAGCGACACTCATCGATGCGGTGGCACGATTTGTGCCGGGCGTACTCGGCAAGGCAGAGTCCCTCGAAGCTTCACGCGTATCGAGTCCAGAAGTATATACACGACCAGACGTTTTGAAATGGAAAGGTAAGAAGTACAAAGTTCCCGAAGTCCTCAAAAGTGGCCACCACGCCAAAATAAATGAGTGGAAGAAATCCACCCGAAAGACATGATCGGTACTCTTCAGTGGATAAGCCGATTCCATCTGTACCAAGTCCGCATGTGGGAGGTTATCCTCCAAAAGATCGGATTTGCATGATTGGAACCAGGAGTCCTTGACAGAGAAAGCCGAATCGATTAAAATCGCGCGACATTTGCTTTCGATTGAGTTGCGGCTGCGGCAATTTTTTAATAGAGAAAGTTCATAGAAGTTACATTCGACGTCTGCCAGCTGGCGGAGGACGCCGGATGCAGTCCACATGGCAAAAAACAAGAACGCGGCTCGGCCGCAGAAGTATTTTGGTCGTTTCCGAGAGCCGCTGGTGCGGCTTCCGTCGCTTGTCGAAAGCCAGATCAAATCATTTACCGATTTCGTCGAGGGCGGCGCGGAGCGCGTTTTCAAGGAGTTTTCTCCAATTTCCGATCACTCTGGCAAAAAATTCGAGCTGAAGCTCATGAAGTTTACGTTTGGCGATTTGCGCTGGGACGAGCACTACGCGAAGCGCACGATGCGCACCTATGAGTCGCCACTTTCCATGGTGGTAAAGCTCAAGAACAAAACGACCGGCGATGAGAAGGAGCAAGAGATCTTTCTTGCAGATTTTCCGTGGATGACTGCGCACGGTACATTCATCATCAACGGCGTAGAGCGCATTGTCGTCCCGCAACTCGCGCGCTCGTACGGCGTTTTTTTTGAAGGGGTGCCTTACAAAGGCAAGAATTATTTTGCGGCCAAAATCATTCCGGCGCGTGGCGTCTGGATCGAAATCGAGAGCGATTCCGATGGCGCGATTTATGTAAAGATCGACCGCAAGCGTCGTTTTCCGGTCACATCACTTTTGCGCGTCCTCGGGCTCGCGACAGACAAAGAGATTACGGGCACCTTCGAGAAGGGTGCTGCACGCGAGGCGATTGCAGCGTCACTTACGCACGATAGTGCGCACACGCTTGAGGAGGCGTACGTCGAGATCTATCGCAGATTGCGCGATGGTGATATCGCGACAGCAGACAATGCCCGCGAACACGTTCAGTCGATCCTCTCTCAAGAGCGTTACGATTTCTCGCGCGTCGGCCGTTTCCATTTCAATCGTCGCTTCGGGCTCGGCACCGCAGAGCGCGACATCGCACACTCGACACTCTCGCTCCAAGATGTCGTTCGCATCGTGACACACATTGCAGAACTCAACAGTGATCCAAACGCAGAGGCTGATGATATCGATCACCTTGGATTTCGTCGTGTGCGATTTGCGGGCGAGCTTCTCGAGCAACGCATGCGTGTGGGACTCTCGCGCATGAAGCGCAACATCCAAGACCGCATGGCAATGGTCGATCCAGAGACGACCGCACCGGTTTCATTTGTGAATCCGCGCCCCTTCCAGGCGGCGATCCGGGAATTCTTCACGACCGATCAGCTCTCCCAGTTGATGCAGCAATACAACACGCTCGACGAGATCGAACACCTCCGCACGCTCTCCACTCTCGGTCGCGGAGGACTCACATCCGAGCGCGCAGGACTTGAAGTGCGCGATGTACACTCGTCCCACTACGGTCGTGTCTGTCCGATTCATACGCCAGAGGGTAAAAATATCGGACTCGTGCTCCACATGTCGCTCTATGCGCGGCCGAATGAATTCGGCATTATCGAAACGCCGTACGCAAAAATAGAAAAGGGTCAGATCACCAAAGAAATTCACTACCTAAATGCGCTCGAGGAAGAGAGTTTCTCGATTGCACACGCCGCGACCGCGCGCGACGAAAACGGTAAGATCAGCGAGAAGCTCGTCGAAGCACGCATGCACGGCAGGCCGTCGCTCGTGCGACGCGAGGCCGTCGATTACATTGAAGTCGCGACCAACCAGCCGTTCTCAGTCGCGACCGCGCTCATTCCCTTCGTTGAAAACGATGACGCGAACCGCGCGCTCATGGGTTCGAACATGCAGAAACAGGCGGTACCGCTTGCGGTACCTGAGGCACCACTCGTTGCGACCGGTATCGAAGCAGCAGCAGCGCGCGACTCGGGCAGACTCATCGTCGCGGAGGAAGCGGGTGAAGTGACGTACGTCGATGCGCAAAAAATCAAGATTAAAAACGACGCAGGCAAAACCAAAGAATACAACCTCGTCAATTTCTCGCGCACCAACGGCTTTACGACGTTCCATCAGCGACCTGCTGTTGGGGTCGGCGACTCTGTCCGCAAGGGGGCACTCCTTGCAGATACATCGACTTCGGTGAATGGTCAGATGGCGATCGGCCAAAATGTGCGCGTCGCATTCCTACCATGGTTCGGTGCCAACTACGAAGATGCGATCGTGATCTCTGAGCGACTCGCCAAAGAAGCTCGTTTTACTTCGATTCACATGGAGGAGTTTGTCTGTGTGGTACGCGATACCAAGCTCGGTCCCGAAGTTACAACGCATGACATCCCCAACGTCTCGGAATTCAAACTCCGTAATCTCGATGAAGATGGTGTGGTGCGCATCGGCGCAGAAGTGCGACCGGGTGATATTCTTGTCGGCAAAGTGACACCAAAGGGCGAAACGCAGCTCACTCCGGAAGAGCGACTCCTCCACGCGATCTTCGGTGAAAAGGCAAAAGATGTAAAAGATACCTCGCTTCGTATGGAAGGTGGAAAGCGCGGACGGGTCATCGGCGTCAAAGTATTTTCGCGCGAAAACGGCGATCAGCTGGAATCCGGCGTGATTAAGCGTGTCCACATCGAGGTGGCACAGCTGCGCACGATTTCCGTCGGAGACAAACTCGCGGGTCGTCACGGCAACAAAGGTGTGATCTCGCGTGTCCTTCCCGAGGAAGACATGCCATTCGACGAGAACGGGAATCCGGTGGACATTATTTTGACACCACTCGGCGTCCCCTCGCGTATGAACCTGGGACAAATCCTTGAGCTACACCTGGGGCTTGCAGCAGAAGCACTTGGCTATCAAGCAGTCGTGCCCTCGTTTGCCGGAGCGACTGAAGAGGAGATTCGGTCCGAATTAAAGGAAGCGGGATTCCACGAGAGCGGCAAGCGCATTCTCTTTGACGGTCGCACGGGAGAGGCGTTTGCGCAGCCGGTTTCGGTCGGCATCATGTACATCTTGAAGCTCCATCACATGGTCGAAGACAAGATCCACATGCGCTCCATCGGTCCGTACTCGCTCACGACGCAGCAACCTCTGGGAGGTAAGGCACAAAACGGTGGTCAGCGCGTGGGGGAGATGGAGGTATGGGCATTCCTCGGTTATGGGGCTGCGTATTCACTCCGTGAGATTCTCACGATCAAATCCGACGACATCTTGGGTCGCTCTGCTGCATTCGACGCGATTGTCTCGGGAAAGCGAATTCAGGAAACCAACACGCCGGCAACGTTTAATGTGCTGGTACGACATTTGCGTGGTCTGGGCATCGACATTGAGTTTGTAGAAGGGGGATCCAATTACTAGCCACTCATCAACATCTATGCAAAAGAAAAAAGATACCATCCCGCAGAATTTTGAAGCAGTCGCGATGCGACTGGCCTCACCGGATAGGATCGGTGAGTGGTCATACGGAGAAATTACAAAGCCCGAGACTATCAACTACCGCACGCAGCGGCCAGAAAAGAACGGCCTCTTCGACGAGCGCGTCTTCGGTCCGGAAAAAGATTACGAGTGCTACTGCGGCAAGTACCGTGGGATCCGATTCCGTGGCATTGTGTGCGAAAAATGCGGAGTTGAAATCACGCGCGCGATCGTGCGACGCGAACGCATGGGGCACATCGATCTCGCAACACCGGTTGCACACATTTGGTTCCTCCGCGGTATTCCCTCGCGAATCGCACTCATGTTGGGCCTTTCTGCAGCAGAAGTCGAGAAAGTGGTGTATTTCGCAGGCTACATCGTGACACACGTCGATGAGAACGAGCGCACCCGACTCTTGAAGGATCTCGAGCAAGAATTTCAGACGAAATCGAAATCTGCTGCCAACGCCGATGTGAAAACCGAGCTCAAGGAGAAGGCGACCAAGGCCAAGAAAGAACTCGAATCGATCGATGTGGGCATCGTGCTCGACGAAGCGGCCTACCATCTCTTTGCGGTGAAGTACGGTGCGATGTTCCGCGCAGCAATCGGCGCGGAGGCGCTCTACCATATATTGAAGCAAATCGACCTCACCAAATTCATCAAACATCTCAAAGACGAATACGAAAAAGCTGGAGCTGCTGAGCGCGACAAGGTGCGTAAGCGTCTCGGACTCGCAGAAGCCTTGAGCCGTGCCGGTGTACGTCCCGAGTGGATGTTTATGACACGTCTTCCGGTCGTCCCGCCGGCGCTGCGTCCCATGGTCGCTCTCGAAGGAGGTCGCCACGCATCGTCGGATCTGAACGATTTGTACCGCCGCGTTATCAATAGAAACAACCGCTTAAAGCGCCTTCTCGCGATCCATGCACCGGAAGTTATTCTCCGCAACGAAAAACGCATTCTACAGGAAGCAGTCGATGCGCTCCTCGACAACAGCATGCGCCGTGGTGCGGGCGTGCTCGGCATCCTCGGAGGCCGCCGCCGCGCGCTCAAATCACTCGCGGACTATTTGAAAGGAAAGCACGGATATCTCCGCCAAAATCTCCTCGGCAAACGTGTCGATTATTCGGGCCGATCGGTCATTGTCGTCGGACCGGACTTAGCGCTCGATGAATGCGGTTTACCCAAGCACATGGTGCTCGAACTCTTCCGACCATTCGTGATCCAGGGACTCCTCGCTCGTGAATTGGCATACAACATTCGTGGTGCGGGGCGTTTAATCGAAGACGAGGCACCGGAGGTCTGGCCAATTCTTGAAGACGCAATCCAGGATAAATACGTGCTGCTCAATCGTGCACCGACTTTGCACCGCCAATCGATCCAAGCGTTCCGACCGGTTCTTATCGAAGGTAATGCGATCCAGGTACATCCGCTGGTATGTCCCGCGTACAATGCAGACTTCGACGGTGACGCCATGGCTGTGCACGTGCCACTTTCCGAAGCGGCGCAGCTCGAGGCACGGGAGATCATGTCTGCTAATAAAAATGTACTGAAACCTGGGAGCGGCGACGTGGTCGTCGCATCGAAACTCCTCGATATCGTCTTGGGATGCTACTGGATGACAAAATCTGTCGATAGCCTCAAGGGCGAAGGCAAGGCATTCCCGACGACGAATGCTGCGATCACTGCATTCGATTTCGGTGCGATCGATTTGCGCGCGAAGATCAAGGTGCTCCCGAGCGACAACAAAAAGTACGCTCAATTCGAGGGTACGGTATTTGACACGACCGTCGGCCGTCTGCTCTTCAATTCGGTGCTCCCGAATGACTTCCCGTACATCAACGAAGAGATTACCAACAAACGCATGCAACGGCTCGTACAGGATTTGGTCGAGCACTACTCGCTCGACGGTATTCCCGCGATCTTGGACAAGATCAAGGCGTTCGGTTTCCGCTATGCGACGCACGCTGGCATCACGTGGTCTATTTCAGACGTCGTTGTCCCTAAAATAAAAGAGGAGATGCTGCAGAGAGCTCACGATGCGGCTGCAAAAGAACAAGACAACTTCAACAACGGACTCTTGACCGAAGAGGAGCGCCGCCGCATGACGATCGAAATCTGGGGCAAAATCTCAAACGACTTGCGAAAACATGTCATCGAGATGCTCGACAAGCAAGGTCCGGTGCACGACATGATCACCTCCGGCGCTCGCGGTAGCGTCGTTCAGCTCCACCAAATGGTCGGCATGAAAGGCCTCATCACCAATCCCCGCGGTGAAATCATCGAATTTCCCATCACCTCATCGCTCAAGGAAGGTCTTACTCCAATCGAATACTTCATCTCGACGCACGGTGCTCGCAAAGGCTTGGCGGATACCGCGCTCAACACCGCACGCGCGGGCTATCTCACGCGCCGTCTCTTCGACGTCGCACACGACGTGGTTGTGCTCGAAGATGATTGTGGTACGCGCGAAGGTGTCACGATTCGCCGCCCGGGCAAGGAAAATATCGGCGGATCATTTGCGGAGAGAATCCATGGCCGCGTCATCGCAGAAGAGGCAGGTGGATTCAAGCGCAACGCGCTGCTCTCGCGCGATGCTGCAAAAGCGATTGAAGATGATCAGAAGGTTATGGAGGCAATCGTGCGCAGCCCCATGACGTGCAAAGTGGCACGTGGTGTATGCCAGAAGTGCTATGGCGTCGATCTCACGAGCGGAAATCTGATCGATCTCGGTGAGGCGGTCGGCGTTGTTGCAGCACAGGCGATCGGTGAACCCGGTACGCAACTCACCATGCGCACCTTCCACACAGGCGGTGTGGCAACTGCAGGAGGCGATATCACGATGGGACTGCCGCGCGTCGAAGAAGTTTTCGAGACGCGCGCGCCGAAATTGCCAGCCACGATCTCGCGCGTCGCGGGAGTGGTAACGGATCTCATCAAAGATGGACAGGAGACCATCATCGCAATCGCGCCGGAGGGTGGCTCGGCAGGAAAGACCGCAAAGGCCGCGAAGAAAGATGCGGAGTACCGCATCCATCCGCTCCGCCAGATCCTCGTCAAAGTGGGAGCGAATGTACAAAAGGGAGATTTTCTCACCGACGGATCGGCCGACCTCGAGGAGCTCTTCACGCTCGCCGGCAAGGAGCGCGCACAGGAATACATCATCAACGAGATCACACGCATCTACGAATTGCAGGGAGTTTCGACCGCACGCAAGCATCTTGAAATCATCGTGAAGCAAATGTTTAGCCGTGTGCAGGTGAGTAATTCCGGCGATACCTCTGTCTCTGCCGGCGAAATCATTACCGATTTCGAGCTTGAGCGCCTCAACAAAGAAATGAAAGAGGCAGACAAGGAGCCTGCACGCGGGAAACCACTTCTCCTCGGCATCACCGAAGTCTCGCTCACCAGAGCCTCGTTCCTCTCCGCGATTTCTTTCCAAAACACGCCGCGTAAACTCGCTGAAGCCGCCGTGTCTGGAGCAGTCGATCGACTCGTCGGTCTCAAGGAGAACGTCATCATCGGTCGGCTTATCCCGGCGGGTACTGGGTTCAAGGGATCCAAGAAGTGCGAAATGGTTGACTCGATGGAAGCCCAGTTTGTGGCCAACGAACCAATGGAAACGCCGACGACCGAACGCGATCGCGACACGGTGGAGCGATAAAATTGTAATCGCAGTGAAAACCCCCGGCTCTAAGCCGGCGGTTTTCACTTTCATACACAAGAGAGCATAATGCGGTGATGACGGGGGACACTGTTCAACAAATTAAGGACAAACTCTCGATTGTCGACGTGGTGTCGCAATATGTGAAGCTCGAGCGCGCAGGCGGGTCGCTGCGCGCACGATGCCCGTTTCATGCAGAGCGGACTCCATCTTTCTTCGTCTCGCCAGATAGAGGCACGTATCACTGCTTTGGATGCAATGTCGGCGGCGACATTTTTTCTTTCGTCCAGCAGATCGAGGGACTCGATTTCAAGGGTGCTCTCAAGGTGCTTGCCGAGAAAGCGGGCGTGTCTCTCGACTACACGCGAGGCACATCAGGGGAAAAAGATGCTCGGGATAGGTTATTTGAACTTCTCGAAGCAGCGACGATCTATTACGCGTCACAGCTCAGTGCCGAGGCCAAGAAATATCTGCAGGATCGTGGGATTCCGGATGCACTTGTGCAAGCGTTTCGAATCGGCTGGGCGTCAGATGCATGGAGCGATGCGTCTGATCATTTCAAGAAAAAGAAATTCTCGGAAAAAGAAATTCTCGAAGCAGGGCTTGCCAAAAACCCCTCGACTTCACTCGGGGCAGGAAGCAAGCACGTTTCACTCACCGACAAGTTTAGGAACCGCATCATGTTTCCGATTGCGGACAGCGCGGGACGCATCGTCGGATTCTCCGGAAGAATTTTTGGGGAAAAAGCTTCGCCCGAAGCGCCCAAATATCTCAATAGTCCCGAGACACCACTCTTCCATAAGTCCCGCATTCTGTATGGTTTCGATCGGGCAAAGCACGCGATCCGCAAGAACAATTTTGCCGTTCTGGTCGAGGGACAGATGGATTTATTGGCTTCACATGGGGCTGGCTGGGGCAATACCGTCGCAGTTTCCGGTACCGCTTTTACCGCCGAACACGCTTCACTGGTCAAAAGAATGACTGAAAACCTGCTCATTGCGCTTGATGCGGATCAGGCTGGGATCAAAGCTGCAGGGAAGGCAGCACGAGCGGCGCTCCAGGGCGGGCTCAACGTGAAGGTCGCAAGACTCCCAAGCGGATTTGACCCAGCGGATCTGATTTTAAAGCAGGGGGCCGATGCGTGGCGCAGCGCGATACGCGATTCGAAAGACATCATCACGTTTTTACTCGATGTCCTGCAGGAACATGCAAAGAGTAACGACAATTTCCGTCGCTCTGTCGAGACGGTCGTGCTGCCGTTTCTTTCCGATGTGCAATCGCCAATTGCGCGCGAGCAATACATTCGAGAAATTGCACGCAGACTCAGTGTTTCGGAAAGCGCGGTTGCAGAAGCATTCGACAAAGTGCCTCGTGAGCACGTATCTTCCGATCACGCGAAGAGAGCGGGAAAAGAAAACGATCCCGGAGCTGTAGCAGATCGTGTCCGACATGCATACGCACTTCTGATCTGGCAACGAGCGCGTCCAAAATCTTCGATCGACATACAAAAGTACGAGAAAGGCCTCGAGGAGGCACTCGGAGAGGCGACAGTGGCTTCACTTCGTGCACTGCCGGAAGTCGAGCTTGAGCGACTCCGCTTTTCTGCTGAGATGCTCTTTGGTAAAAGCACATCGCTTGAACGAGAAGCGAAGACTCTGCTCGACACTATCCACGTGGAGCGACTGAGGAGTGAATTGCGTGAGAAGACGGGAGCCCTCCAACGTGCGGAAGCCTCAAACGATGAGAAAGAGGTGCTGCGGCTCATGGAGGAGAGCAAGATATTAACAGGTGACATTGCAAAAATCTCGAAGGGGGTGTAGGATGTCCGAACTCGCGCTTTTGAGAGAGTACGGGTGAAAGCGCGGACCAAAAAGATGCAGCTACCGGAGAACGGGGCTGTTTTTGCACGTTTGTTGTCCGGAGAGTCCATTTCATTACAACTTCATTTCAAAAGTTAACATTGTCTGAATGTATGGCGAAATCTCCATCTCGAAAAAAGAAAAAAATCACGAAGCGCACACGTGTCGTGCGCCGCACCAAAGCCATGCGTCGTAAAAACTCCGCAAAGGCCCGGCGCTCCGCGACAGCGCGCGCGAAGCGCGCAGTGAAAGGCGCAAAGAAGCAACTAATCGCTGGTGCGAAGCCAAAAACAGGTTTTGGAAAATCGCAAGACAAAGTCGAAGCGCTCATCACGCTGGGTCGAGAGCGAGGATATGTGACATACGACGAAATTCTCCGCGAGTTCCCGACGATCGAGGACAACATGACGCTCCTCGAGGAAATGTACGAACGCTTTGGCACCGCAGGCATCGATGTCCTCGAGGGCGGCGGCATGCTCGAAGATACGTCGGCCGATACGATCCTCGCGAGCAAGAAATTGCAACATCGCCGATCCGATGCGAGCTATGACAGCGTGCAGATGTACCTGCGCGAAATCGGCCAGTACCCACTTTTGAATGCCGGACAAGAAAAAGACCTCGCCAAGCGCATTTTGATCGGCGACGACGAGGCGCGCAGCATTCTCGCTCGCTCAAACCTCCGCCTCGTGGTGTCCATTGCCAAGAAATATGTCAACAGAAGCCCAGATTTGACCCTCCTCGACCTTATTCAGGAGGGGAATTTGGGCTTGTTTAAAGCCGTAGATAAGTTTGACTACTCCAAGGGCTTCAAATTCTCGACCTATGCGACTTGGTGGATTCGACAGGCCATCACACGTGCCTTGGCCGACCAGAGCCGCACCATCCGTATCCCCGTGCACATGGTGGAAACGATCGCAAAATATAAGCAGAAGGTGCGAGAGCTCTCCCAACACCTCGGCCGTGACCCGCTTCCCGAAGAAATTGCCGCAGAAATGGGTATCGAGGTCGACAAGATTTATACAATCCAGAAAATCAATCAGGACACCGTCTCGCTCGAGAGCCCCGTAGGTGAAGACGACGATGAGCGCTCGACTCTCGGGAGTTTTATCGCCGACGACACAATCGCAGCACCCGACATGGACGCATCGCGCAGAATTCTTTCCGAACAAATGATGGGAATCCTCGACGAGCTTTCACCGAAAGAGCGCAAGATTTTGGAAATGCGCAATGGTCTCACCGACGATGGTATTTGCTACACACTCGAAGAAGTGGGAAGAGAATTCGGCGTGACCCGCGAACGTATTCGCCAAATCGAAGCCAAGGCGCTAGAGCGCATCCGCTTCCACGAACGCGCGAAACAGTTGAGAAGCTACTAACGGGGAGTCCCAAAAAGTCTGCTTTTCCACACGAGCGGAGTGATATGATATATCATATCACTCCGCTCAGATTCATAGCATGGAAAATTGAACGGCCGGAGTCCCTCGGGACTCCGGCCGGATGCGGTGATGCCGCTCATATCAGATTTGCGATGTCTGCTTGCGCTTGCGCCACTTGTCGCGCAGGTCGAGCCCGCTATCGATGAGTGCGACTACGAGCATGTACGCCCAGAATCCTATGTATATAGGAACGATACAGAACAGCCCAATACTGAGCATGAATGCTGCATATCTGCCGAAGAGTCCTTTGAATCCGAAGCAATCGACCATGATATTTTCGGCATTCATCGCTGCGAAGAAGACAGCAGCAATGATGCTGAAGAATGCGACGGTCCCACCGAGCTCATGTCGCGCTTTTTCGCGGGCGATGCCAAACGTGATACCCGACATGAAGAAACAAAGAACCATGATGCCGATATAGATATCGGTGTTCACTGGAGTCTCCCGCAATAAATGCAAATCGAAGCCGCGTGCAATCTATACCTTCCTCTCCAATTTGTCCAAACTACTCATGCGGTCTTCGCAAGAATGAACGGTAGCCGGCTACGGGAGCTCGCACTTGATTTCGACAATATCGCCATCGTCGATACTTTCTTTTTTGCGGACGTCGGCTTTCACCGCGATCAGATACGGACCTTCTTTGGTAGGGAAGAGAGTCGTTTGCCAACTTGTCTTCCCGATTGTGGCGCGCACGCGGACGAATTGGAGTCCGACTTTTTTAGTACGAGCGGAATCTTTGATCTGCCTCGAGAGCTTTTCGTTGAGGTATACGAAATGCCATCCACCCGCTCCCGGGTATCGCCACACCTTTCCCTTGACCGCAAATGTTTTCATTCAAGCAAAATATACACCGCCTCTTATCCTTGTCCAAAAAACGAACGGCCGGTGTGCCCGGCCGCCGAAGAGGTGTTGAAATGCTCAGTGGATCTTGAATTCTGCGTCGATCGCGCGAATCTCCGTTGGAACGAGCACCTTGGTATGCGTGACCGTTGCGGCAAAGATCTTGCCATCGAGATTCTCTTGCCAGAATTCGAAGAGCCTGCGCAGCTGGGGAAAGTGCGGGCTAACATCAGCGCATTCGTAAATCATGGTCTGAAGAATCAGGGGATGATCGGGCATCCAGTAGAGGATCTCGGCCAATGCCCGTCCCCAATTCCCGACAAGCTCCTCCGGACGACCAAGTTGCGGCAGGGCCTTCAGAACGTTGACATCATAGCGCTTCATGGTCATACCCCAGACTTTGAGCAAGCGCTTGCGCGCCTGCATCAAGTAAATGCTTCTCCTGCGAAATCGTCAAGTGCATAAAAAGGACGGGCCGACGCGGTTTTGCGTGCGGCCCATTTGTTCTCGAGCAGTCCAACGATTCTGTCGAGCAGTATCGCGCAGGTGACGAAGGTCACCGTGCCCGGTGCGATGTACGCGACGAGTTCGGCATAATGCCAAACCGATCCGTATGTGCACCGCAGTGTAACCTTGAGTGCCCACAGCTTGATCATCACGTAGTCCGGCAAGTGGAAGTCGCTTGCTGCGATCTGTGTGACAAACGCTGCCAAGCCATATTTGAAAATATTGATCGGTGATGGCGGTCGGATCTTCATCTGTCTTCCTCCTCCACTCCCAATGTTATACTCGGAATATGGCCAAGGCAATCCTCAAATCTCGGAGGAGCCGGACAATCAAGCCGCGACTCTCGCCAATTCAGCCGCAAAACAAAATTCCGATCGAGTATTGGAGCCATTCTTCACTGATGTCGTTCCTGCGCAATCCGCTTGCGTGGTACAAGCGCTACGTACAGAAGGTCTACGACACACCCGCCAATCCCGCGTCAGTCATTGGCCGCGCAGCTCATCTCGCACTTCAGCATTTTTACTCGGGAATGAAAAAGGAGGCTGCGGTCGAACTCGGTCTCGAGAGCGTTCGATCAGTCGCGGATTTTGAAATCAACTTCGGTCGCGCACAGTCGCGCACCGCTCGAAAAGAAAAGCGCGCTCAGATGGAGCGCGACTATCTACAGGCGATTTCTTTTTATCTCGTTCGACCGCCACGACACGATGTGGTCGGAGTGGAGGTGTCTGCGATCGCGCGTGTGCCAGAGCTCGCGCTCCCGATCAAAGCGATCTCTGACCTGGTCGTTGAATCGCGGGCTGAACGGGGAGCACTTGATATCGTCGACCATAAATTTGTCGACACCTTTAGCAAACAGAAAGCACAGAAAACACTTTTCGTGATGCAGTCACTCTTTAATTACTACACGGTGCGCGAGAAGTACGGAAGGCCCGTGCGGCGGTTCATCATTCAGGAATGCAAAAAGACCCGCAATGCGGATGGTTCGCCCCAAATGCACCGCTACGTGATCGACTACCGTAAATGCGAGGAGGAATTCGACGTCTTCCATCGGCTCATCAACGACGCGACGCGCGAAATCTCCCGCCCCCGTATCTATCTGCCCAATCCATCGGATATGTTTGAGGGCGAGAATTCATTCGATATCTACCGCCTCGGCCTGGTTGATGGAGACCTGTAATCGGGCTATTGTTTTAGTGCAACAAAGGAGGCTAGCATGCTCACGTTGCGCACTTTGATTAGCGAGATTGCTCTTTGCGCGCTTGCGACCGACGACGTAGCAAGCAGGATCATTCTCGTGCGCGGACCAGTTACGTGCTCAAGGGAACCAACTCCTTTCAGCCTAATGTTTCCTGCGCGCGAGGGAGCGCTCCCGATCAATCGTCAACATGTCACCACGACCTGGAGGCCGACGCAGCGGCTGACCTGATTTCCGGGACGGGCTCCTGACGCAGCAGATATATCATAGGGGCGCCTTGCGGCGCCCGCACTTTTTATGAAAACTTAACGGCTGCGCACCTTCAACTTGGTCTGCTTCTTTTTATTGATCTTCGGGAGGCGAATCATGAGGATGCCATGTTTTTCGCTTGCTTCCGCCATATCGACATCGACTTCTTCGGGCAAAAGAATCGTACGGGAGAATGATCCCCAGTAGAGCTCGCGTTGGAAGTAGCTGTCGTCCTCGACCTCTTTCTCATCAGCTCGTGTTCCGGACACCGTGAGCATTTCGCGTGTGAGCGAGATATCAATTGATTGGGGCTGGACTCCTGCGACGAGGGCTTTGACCACGATCGCATCGGGTGTCTGGTATACATCCACCGCGAGTTCTCCGGTCTCCTCCTGCTGTTCCCAATCATCGCCGCGGGGCGTGATGTGCGCATGGCGCTCTTCTCCCTTACCTTCAAACACAGCCGGTGTGCCCCCTGCCTCAAAATAGTCGTCGTATTCAGTGTCGGCCGAGCCGGTCAATCTTGAGAAGAAAGAAGGTTTTTTCATGTTAGAGATTCTTGGCGAGTAAAACGAGCTTAGACGCTCTCACGCCCCGTTGAATGAGACTTTCTGTCGCCCCTCCTTCGGAGGGATTCACCAGGGTCAAGTACTTGTAATCCTCTTTGCTCATAACAGTTACTTGAATATCTGTCGATGGATGCGTTTTATGTATTCCACTGCCGCGAGAAGCACGATAAGGCCAAGCCAAACAAACGCAAACGTGCGGAAGAGGTGATCCTCCGCTGTGTTCAGTATAAAGAAGTTAAAGATGCTGTGCAAAAGCGAGGCGAGGATAACTCCTGCGACCGCATATTCGTGCTTCATGCGGCCCGATTTATAGAAGGAAAGGCCAAGCGCCACGCCAATGATCGCCGACGAGAGTACATGAAGAAGGGTCGCGCCGACGAAGCGGAGGTTGCCGGTCATGATGGTCTGTAGTGTCGTATCACCGGCAAGTGGCGAGAGGAGAAAGAGGGTATTTTCGGCTGCTGCAAAGCCAAGTGCGACCGTCACCATGTAGATCACCGGGTCAATCGGTTCATCGTCCTCACGGTTGCGGAGCACCGATATGCGCGCCATTACGTATTTGGCGACCTCTTCGATCACTGACCATGCGGTGAAGATCAGTGTCTGTGACGCGAGAAACGGAGCGACGAATTTCTCGATCGGGATCACGATCGCGACCGCGAACATGCCCATAAAGAACGCGAGCGCGATGAGCCGCCGCGGCTCAGGGTGTGCGCTGTCCTCACGTCGCCAAAACCACAACCACGCGAGTGTGGGCAAAACTCCTCCCGCGACTGCGACACCGACCTCCGTCAACTCCAACATTGCACCATTGTACAGTCTATTTTGGCCACTTCGCGATCATGAGAAGATCGCTTTCTTTTCTCGGCAATTCTTGCCAGATGGCTTCCGTTACAAAGGGCATGAACGGGTGCAGGATTTTGAGCGACGTAGCAAGAATAGAGTACAGCGCATATCCACGCGATGCAGCAGCATCTTGTCCTGAGGGATTCGAAGGATCACCTCCCTCCTTGAAAATCGGTTTCGATTCTTCGATGATCTCAGCCGCGAAACGATCCCAGAGGTAGTGGTAGAGTTTCTCCGCCGCGAGATACACGCGATAGTTTTCGATATCAGTAGTCACATCCTGTACGACCGCTGTGAATTCTTCGACTATTTTTGTGTCCGCATCATTTATTTCCTTATTTGATCCATCGGCATTTTCAAGCACGAAGCGCGCGATGTTCCAGAGCTTGTTGGAGAAAAGTTTGTACGCTTTGATCTTGGGCTCGGCGAGCGCCATGTCTTGGCCAGGTGTGTTGCCGACAAGGAGCGCCATGCGCAGCGCATCGGTGCCGTACACCTCGGTCATTGCGAGCGGGTTGATGACGTTGCCCTTGCTCTTGCTCATCTTTTGCCGCTCTGCATCGCGCACAAGCCCGTGGAGATATACGTCGCGAAAGGGAACTTCGCCGGTACGGTAGAGGCCGAGCATCATCATGCGCATCACCCAGAAGAAGAGAATGTCGTATCCGGTTTCCATGACCGACGTTGGATAGTACGTCTTGAAATCCGGTGAATCGGGATAGCCGAGTGTCGCATAAGGCCATTGGCCCGAAGAGAACCACGTGTCAAATGTATCGGGATCGCGCGTCCAATCCGCACCTGGCGAACCTTCCTGGATTTTTATTTCGTCCCCCTTGTACCATGCGGGAATCGGAATGCCCCAGACGATTTGGCGAGAGATATTCCAGTCGCGCAGACCCTCGAGCCAGTGGAAGAAAATTTTACGGTACTGCTCGCTCACGAATCTAATGCGTCCGTCCTCAACTGCTCTCCGCGCGAGATCGGCAAGTGGTGCGATTTTGATATACCACTGTGGAATCACACGCGGCTCGAGGATGTCGTTTTCGTTTTTGTAATTCACGAGCACGTTGTGCGTGTAATTTTCGTCTACTTTTTCGATCATCCCTTTTGCTTGCAGATCAGCTACGACCCTAGCGCGTGCTTCCATAATTTTCATGCCTTTGTACTTGCCGGTCTTTTCATTCAGACGACCAAATTGATCGATGACCTCGTTGAGCGGGAGATTATGCCGTTGTGCGACCTCAAAGTCATTGGGGTCATGCGATGGTGTGATTTTGACGACACCGGTGCCGAACTCACGATCCACGTATTCATCAGCGACAACCTTGAGTACCACCTTACCGATGAGTCCATCGAATTCGATCTCGGTGCCAATATATTTCTGGTACCGTGGATCGTCGGGGTGAACTGCAACGGCGGTGTCGCCGAATTTCGTCTCGGGACGCACGGTCGCGAGCACGAACGGACCATATTTGAGATAGTAGAGTGGATCTTTTCGCTCGATCGTCTTCGTCTCAAGGTCGGAGAGCGACGTCTGGTATTTCGTACTCCAATTCACCGGACGCGCGCCACGGTAGGCGAGCCCGTCGTCGAAGAGTTTCTTGAATGTATCATAGACGGTTTTGATGATGTCGGGGTCGAGCGTGAATTTCTCCCGGCTCCAATCGCACGATGCGCCGAGCTGGCGAAGCTGTCCTTCCATACACTTTTTGTTTTCGAGCGTAAACGCACGTGTCTCTTTGTAGAATTCATTTCGATCCATTTTGAATCGCGACCGACCTTCTTTCTCCAGCTTCTTTTCATAAACGAGTTGCGTCTCGAATCCTGCATGATCTGCGCCGGGAAGCCAGAGTGTCCTGTATCCGCGCATGCGCTTGTAACGGATGAGAAGGTCTTGGAGTGTCACGAAGAGCGCATGGCCGACATGGAGCGACCCATTGGCATTGGGCGGCGGCATGATAATGGTGTATGGGTCTTTTGCGTCGGGAAGATTATCAGGATTAAAGCAACCACTTTCCTCCCACCTCCTGTAGATGTGCGGCTCTGTGTTGGCCGGGTTGTAGGGCTTTAAAAAGGCCTCAGGCGCATTTCGTGGCTCCATTGAGGGCAATCGTAGCAGAATTAGCTCAAGGTTTCGAGGCGCAGATTCCCGTTTGCAACGAGTGAGTCTGAAACGGTGAATTCACCCCTCTGCGCGTGGAAGTAGCCGGCGAGAGCGATCATGAGGGCGTTGTCAGTTGCAAGCTCGGGCGACGTGACGAGAAGACGACGTGGGCCAGCACTTTGCATCATACGATTCGCGAGCAATTCTTTGATGCGCGCGTTCGCAGAGACGCCACCGCCTACAATAATTGTGTCGACATCGAATTCATCGGCAGCACGCAGGGTTTTCTCGACGAGCGTCTCTGCGACACACTCTTCAAACTCAAGGGCAATCTGCATTTTGAATTTCTCAAGGTCCGACCTTGGGGAATTTTTAAAGGTCGGACCTTGAGATTCGACAAGTTTGCGGACTGCGGTTTTCAGTCCTGAAAATGAAAAATCGAAGTTGTCGTCACGGAGCATCGGTCGCGTGAACTTGAAATCGGGCTGCAGATTTCGTGAACGAGCCTCGGCAGCGAGCCGCGAGATTTCTGGACCTCCAGGGTAGGGCAAGTCGAGGAGACGCGCGACTTTGTCGAATGCCTCGCCTGCAGCGTCGTCTCTCGTTTCACCAATGCGCTCGTACTTTCCGAACTCGCGTGAGAGCACGAGTTCTGTGTGGCCGCCAGAAATGAGGAGAGCCATTGTTGGGAATTCAAATTCTCTAAAATGCCCATTTTCCATCATCGGCATCACGACGTGTCCTTCCATGTGATTGACCTCAACAATCGGTATATTCCACGCACTACTTAAAGCGCGTGCGAAGTTGATACCGACCCAGAGCGTGGGCTCAAGGCCAGGGCCCACTGTGACAGCGATCGCGTCGATCTGCGGCCTCTCGTAGGATCCTAAAAGGGGAATAAGCGCCTCCAGAAGCTCGGGCTCTTTCTTCAGGATTTCGTGAAACAAACCCTTGACGAAGGTCGGACCTTCGTCTTTTTTGAGTGAGCCGGCCTGCGTGAGGGTATCGATGAGGAGTGGTACGAGCGCTTTTGCATGCTCACGTTTTGCGAGATTCGGATAGATGCCTCCGTATTCTCGGTGCAGTTCGATTTGCGATGCGAGTGCATTGCCAAGAATTTTGAAATGAAAATTCTCATCAAAACTCCCTTCTGCCTCAATCAAACTAACTCCCGTCTCATCTGCAGATGTCTCGATACCGAGTATTTTCATAGTTGCTGCCATAGAATAGCTCTGAATGCGCATTTCGGCTAGAATCAAGAAATCATCCGCTGGCTGGCGGATCCCCTCATGAAAAATACAATAACAATGTGGCGAAGCGATTTCCCGGAAAGCACAAATCCGCTACGTTTCTTTCTCTTTGCGACGCGACCGCACTATCGTCCCGCGCTTGTCGCCACCTGCGCAGTCGTAACGGGCGCGGCCCTCTTTACCACCGTCGCATACGTATTCAAATACGTCGCCAACGCGGTCGCGGCGCTCATCCACGGAGGCTCGTATCAGGATGTGATACTCGCGGTCGGGATGTACATTGTTATCCTCTTCTTCGGTCAGATCGCGATACGAGTAAGCGGATTTGCAGGGGCACAGTGGGCGACCGGTGCGCGCGCGACCGCACGCTATGCACTCACCGCATACGTCACACTGCACAGTAGGAATTATTTCTCAGAGCGCTTTGCCGGATCGATTTCCAACAAAATAAATCATGCGGGCAGTGGCGTTCGCGAAATGACCGAACAGGTGCTCTGGCAGTTTCTTGAGCTCGTCGTCTCTGTCATTGTCAGCTTCATCATTGCGTATATTGCGTACCCACTCCTCGCATGGATATTTTTACTCTGGGTGACTGTGGTGCTTCTCGTGAACACGTATTTCGCACGGAAGCGCATACCGCTCTCGTCGCACGCACAGAAGCTCGAGACAGCACTCACCGGATCGACGGTCGATCTCCTCTCCAATATCACTGCGATGCAAGAATATGCTCGGCGACTCTTCGAAATCGATCGACTGAAGAGCCTCACCGATACGCGTCGCATGGCCGGTCTTCGAAATTGGCACTATGGCGAGCGGGTCCTGGTGCTCAACGGCATTCTGCAAGCGGTTTTTGGAGGTGCAATGGCGTTTGCGGCGATTCACTTTGCTCGCATTGGCGCGATTTCCCCGGGCGATATTATTCTCGTACTCACGCTCATCTTCCGCATCGAGGGGCTGCTACTTTTCCTCGGATCACATCTGAACGGTTTTGCAGAAACGTGGGGGGAGATCCAAGAATCGCTCGAAGAGATTCTCGAGCCGCACGAAATTCCGGACCGAGCCGGGGCGATCGATTTGCCGCTCCAAGAAGCATCGATCCGATTCAAAGACGTTGATTTCGGGTTTCAGGATCGACCACTCTTTCAAAAACTCAACATCGACATACCGCCAGGACAGCGTGTTGGGCTTGTGGGGCGCTCTGGCGCGGGCAAGTCGACTCTCATGCGACTCATTCTCCATCATCATGATATCCAAGGAGGTGTAATTGAAATCAGTGGCACCAATATTGTGCACGTAACACAAGAAAGCCTGCGTCGCACGATTTCTGTTGTGCCACAAGAGGCGCTGCTCTTCCACCGATCAGTGCGCGAGAACATAAGCTACGGGAAGCCCGAGGCATCGGAAGACGAGATCGTGGAGGCTGCGCGGCTCGCACAGGCGCATGAGTTTGTGACGCATCTACCGCAGGGCTATGAATCGCTTGTCGGCGAACGTGGGGTCAAACTCTCCGGCGGCGAGCGCCAGCGCATCGCGATCGCGCGCGCGATTCTCAAAAACGCACCGATCCTCCTTCTCGACGAAGCGACAAGTTCGCTGGATAGTGAAAGCGAAGTCGAGATCCAGAAAGCGCTGCGCGAGCTCATGCGTGGGAAAACGGTCATAGCAATTGCACACCGTCTCTCGACGCTCCGTGAGATGGATCGCATCATTGTGATGGATCACGGCATGATTGTCGAAGAGGGAGGACACGATGAACTCGTGCAGAAAAAAGGAATTTATAGCGAGCTCTGGACTCACCAAGCGGGTGGCTTCATCGGCGATACATAAGTCGGATATACTCTGGAAAACTGGCATGGAAACGATCATCGCTCTCCTTGGCACGTACCGGATTCCCGCCATATTCATCGGCTCATTCGCCTTTGGAGACAGTGTCATCATCACGGGAGCGTATCTCGCAGGGCAGCTTCATTGGTCCGTGGCGCCTATTTTTCTAGCAGCGCTCTGCGGTGTCATTGCGTCGGACTGCGCGTGGTTTCTGCTCGGACGCATGCTCGCACGCCAGGGATCACGGATTGCTTTTTTCGAGAAAGGCAGAGACAAAATCGTGCGAATGTTGGAACGATTCACGGGAGATAAACCGCACTGGTGGCTCGTGTATATTAAGTTTCTCTATGGAGGCAGAATCGCGATGATTCTCTATGTCGCAGCACAGGGGATGCGTTTCGCGACATTTTTCGCGTACAATACACTCGGAATTCTCATCTGGTTTGTGCTCTTCTTCCCGCTCGGATACGTTGCTGGTCGCGGAGTTTCGCGCGCGATGCCGCTCATCAACGTGCTCGAAATGGCGCTCATCGTTTTGGTCGTGAGCTTTATTGTCGTACGATTATTCAATATATGGCTGACCCGGGAGATCGAAAAATGAAAATCGCGGCGATCGTGCCCGCATACAACGAACAAGAACGCATCGGGGAAGTGCTTCGCGCTCTCATCGATTGCAAGGATTTCGATGAAGTTCTCGTCGTCGACGATGGATCCAAAGATGGGACGAAGGAGGAGGCCGAACGTTTCGGTGTGCGTGTGATCAGGCACGATAAAAACAGGGGCAAGGCGCGCGCAATGGAGAGTGGAGTTGCGGCGACGAACGCCTCGATCATCATGTTTTGTGACGCGGACTTGCGGGGACTCACACACGAAATTGTCCAAGAAATTGTACGACCGGTGATTGTGGGGGAAACCGACATGATGATCGGCATGCACGGACGGACGATCTACGAGCGCGATTTTGTTGTCAAAATGACTCCGAGACTCGGGGGACTTCGAGCGGTTCGCAGAGAACTCTGGGATGCGGTACCAGTGAAATATAAAAAAGGATTTCAGATCGAAGCGGCGCTCAATTTCTATGCACGGCATTGGGGGCGGGGATACCAATACAGCATTTTCGGAGATTTGAAGCAAACGATCAAAGAAAAGAAATATGGATTTTGGAAGGGGGTAACCGCGCGCACGCGCATGCAGGTGCAGGTGCTCGCCTCGGCTATACGGCTTATCATACTCGATTCGCCTCGAGTCTTGCGTCGCGCACTCCTCGGGCTCGCATCGCTCTCCGGTGGTATTGCACTTTCTGTCTTGGGTCTCGTCGGAGTCGTTATTTCCTATGCGGGTCCTGTGCAATTCTTGCGCGAGGCGTATGCAGAAGACCTGGCTCTGAATCAAGCCCCAGTCATTTATCTGCTTATTCAAATCGCAGCAAACGCGGGGGCGAACTTTATCGCGACTACCGGTTTCTTTCTCCTTGCGACCGGATCACTGATCGTGCTTTTCAATCTCAAAAACATTTCTCGTTTGAGAACTTACAGACCCGCCGCCGCGGAGCGCGTATAGCTGTGGGCGGTACAGGACTCGAACCTGTGGCATCAACAACGTCAATGTTGCGCTCTACCAACTGAGCTAACCGCCCTTGGATTCGCAGAATATACTGTTTTTTTGTACTATTCAACCGATGGAAATATTGCAGCTCAGTGAGTCTGGAATTGGCCCTGCGGCGCAAAAAGCGGCGTCGGTTATTTTCGCCGGAGGTGTTGTTTTGTTTCCGACGGACACGCTCTACGCGCTCGGTGCCGATGCGCTCTCTGACGATGCGGTTGCCAAAATATATGCGATCAAAGGGCGCGATGAAAAGAAGCCAATGCACTGCATCGTCAAAGATATCAATATGGTAGAAGAGTATGCAGAAATTGATGACGCGGCGCGCATGTTGACGGACGATTTTTTGCCCGGACCACTCACACTCGTACTCAAGAAACATCCCGAAACACAAAGTGGTATCGCTCGCGGTATCTCTACATTCGGTTTCCGCATCCCGAAAAGCGATTTGTGCATGGAGATTGTTCGCATATTCGGTGGGCCAATCACGGCAACGAGCGCGAATACGGCTGGGTCCGCGACTGAACGAAGCGTCGGAAAGATTCTCGAACAGCTCGGTGAAGAGGCGGCCCGCATAGATCTCATCATCGATGCCGGCGAATTGCCGGAGTCGCTGCCTTCGACCGTCGTTGACCTTACCGGTGAGCGTCCCGAAATTATTCGCGAGGGGGCGATTGTCTCCGACGATATCTGGGACGCACTTTTTATCGACGAATAGGTTTTCTTGCTTCGTCCATCGCTCTCCAGAGGTACCACGAGGCAACTGACGCGTGCGCGCGCCATGGTCGTGCGATGCGCTCCATATCTGTGGCATGCGGCGGCTTCTTCAGCCTATAGATCTTTTGAAAGCCTTTCCGAATCGCGAGGTCGCCAACGGGGAGTATATCGAGACGGTGGAGCAGAAATATAAGGACCATGTGTGCCGTCCATACACCGACTCCTTTCACGCACACGAGATGTTCGATGATCTCTTCACTCGACATATGTGGGAAATCTTTTTCCCGAATCGTACCGTCGATGCATTTCTTTGCGAGGTCTCGTACGTACGTAATTTTTTGTATCGACAGTCCAGCCGTGTGCAGTTGCGTCGACCGTATTTTCAGAACTTGTTTCGGTGTGGGCTTTCCGCTGGGAAAAAGCAACAGTACTCGGCGATGAATCGCAGCGGCCGCATAGCCGGAGAGTTGCTGGTAGACAATCGAGCGCAAAAGGGCAGGGAAGATACCGATCCCTCCAAAGTAACGCGAAAGCTCAGGCCGGCCGTACTGGTCGATGAGGGCTCGGATGCTCTTGTCTCGCCGCAGCACGCGCAGCGATTCGGAGTAGTCGATTTTCCCCTTCATAGCGGCGCATTATGCCATTCATGCCCGCTTAATGCATACCGATCCATACTTTGTTGCGTATGGACCAGACCAACACAGGGGCGTATTGGGTTGCAGGCATTATCATAGTGTTATTGGCACTTCTGGGCATCTGGTGGATTTCGCAGCGTAGTGGTCCTCTCGTACCGAATACGGGGGCGACAACCACGAGTTCAAGTATGAATGATGGCAGCTCTGGGTCGACGTATTGAGAGAGTACTCCCAGAGTGAGAAGTGGCCGCGCTTCGCCAAACGAAGCGCGGCCCGTTGACGTTGCTCTGTCCAGTGAGACAATGGATGCCATGGAAATGGAATTCAGGAACACGCCGTTCACACGTCTCGCGAGTGCGGAAGAGCGCCATCGAAGAGATTTACCGCCTGACGTACTTGCAGTGCGTTATGGGAAACAGGCATCAAGGGTGGTCAATGGAACACAATCATTGGTGGCGCGTGAGGTGATCGCGAAGTATGCACATGAACTGCTCTCCACGGGTAAGAGCACGGATGAACATGACAGACTGGTTGACAATTTCTTCGCAGATCTAAAAGCAAAGGTGCCCTCGTTTACAGGGTATGATCCGGACGAGAAACACGAGCGGGCTGGCCTGGCATACGCACTGGCAAAAGCGCACCAAGAAAAGCGAAACTAACGCTCGCGATACTCAATAATGAAGATCTGTCCATTGACCCGCAACCGGGGGATGCGACTATTTATGCATGTTCTATCGGGACGGCAAATGGATCGGTGCAGAAGGCGCAATCGCACGATCCGAAAACGTCTGTTGGATTCTCGAGGAAGTAGCTGAGAAGTATGCGCAAAAGGCGCAAGATGTCTTTGCGAGCGAGCACGGACCAGCGATCCGCGAGGAAGTCGGCAAACGTGCGCGTATCATTATGTCGATGTCGTCGGGACCTGAGCGGTATGAATACCTGCGGGCAATTGGTGTACGGCTCGAAGTGTATCGGGCACTCGCAATTCCCGAAGACGAGACAGAATGTGCGGCGTTTGCATTTGCGCTGGTCAAAGAACATATTTCGAATCCACCAACGACGAATTGATCCAAAAAAACTTCAGCCGCCTGTGCGGGGCGGCTGCGTTTCAGGTGCATGTCAGCGCAACTGCGCTGTGCGTCGTTGTAGCGGCGAGGAGGAAGGCGTGCTGCGACTCGCGAAATCCGAACACACCTGGCAGTGGATCTGGCCGGCCAATCGAATAGACGACCTGCTGCGCTGCATAGCAGCATACGCCGATCCAGAACGCGGTAAGTCCTTCCGGCGGAAGCCATTCGCTGAGCTCGCTGCCTGAGACGAGGAGACCGATTCCGGCAAACAGCGCCCACGACGCGCCGATGATTTTGTCGGATACCTCGCAACATACGAGCACGCATCCGAGAAAGACGCCCGCGCCAACCAGCGGAAGCCGCACAAGTGCCTCTTCGGTCGGCAGTAATCCACCCCAGTAAGGCACGAACGAAGCGCCGATCAGCACGAAAATCATGGCGCGGTCGAGCTTCGAGCGGGTATCGCTGTACGGCATCCAGTGATGGACGCAGCTGAGCGTGTACTGCATGGCAAGCGCGATCGGCAACACTGCGGTGACGAGGTGTGGCCGGCACAGCATCATCAGTAGCGCCTGGATGCTGAGTCCGGCGACATCGATATAGCAGACGATCGGGTGTCGCGGGCGCCACCCGCATGTATCTTCGAGGTGCGCGAAGATGCTCATTGCACGCTCCCAAGCGGGGACTCTACACAAACACTACCACAAACTTCAAGCGCGACTGCACAATGCGGAGATGTTTTTTCATGAATTTTAGGCGACCCGTATTCGTCGTGTTTTGCTGCAGGTGATAAAACGGAAAACGCTTTTTATGCGTGCGTATCCAACACTGTCAGTCCTTCTTGCTATCACAACGACGCTCTGTTTTACCACGCTACTCAATGCGCAAACGTCACCCGTATCCGACCCCGCGCTTGTACTCACGCGATCACTGCGCATTGGTGCTCGCAGCAGCGATGTCGCGGCCCTGCAGCAATTTCTACAAGCACGAGGTTTCTTTACGCACTCACGCACCACGGAATATTTCGGATCATATACATATCGAGCAGTTGTGAATTTTCAAAAGGAGCATGGTATCGAAGCGATCGGTGTTGTCGGACCAAAGACACGCGCGCGAATCGCTCTCGAAAATGGCGGGGGCTCTCCACTCAATGCTCCGACAGCTTCTACCCGATCCATACCTGGATCGCCACCATCCGTCACCTCTGCACCGATAAGAATCGTGCAGCCACTTTCGACCGGCAACGCGTATATGTCGGGATTTGGCGGCGGCGGCCCGGATGTGACAGCTCCCACGATAAGCGGAACACCAAGTAGTGGAAACTATGAGGCGACTTCGGGTTCTGGCGCGACAGTCACCTATACGGCTCCTACAGCCTCCGACAACGCCGATGGGACCGTGAGCGTCTCGTGTGCACCATCGTCTGGATCGACATTTGCGATCGGCGCTTCGACAGTTACCTGTAGCGCGTCGGATAGGGCAGGGAATTCATCGAGCTCCACATTCACAGTAACGGTACGTGACACTACTGCACCGAGCGTTTCGCTCTCTGTACCCGCAAGTGCCGCGACCCTATCTGGCTCATCTGTGACGATTTCAGCGACCGCGTCGGACTTAGTCGGTGTCGTCGGCGTGCAGTTTAAAATCGACAGCGCGAATACGGGATCCGAAGATACCTCCTCACCCTACTCGATTTCGTGGGATTCCACGTCGGCGACGAATGCGTCGCACACGATCGCGGCAGTCGCGCGCGACTCAGCGGGCAATCTGGCGACCTCAACCGTGACAGCGACCGTCGACAACGCAGGTCCCACACTCTCATCGATTTCCGCGGGAACACCAGCGCAGACCGCGGCAACGATCACATGGACAACCAACGAACTTGCCGACTCACAGGTCGCGTACGGAACGACGACGCTGTACAGCGCGACCACCACGCTCGACTCCACCCTCGCGACATCGCACTCCGTCTCTCTGAGTAGTCTCATTGGCACGACGACGTACCATTACCGCATTCGATCTGCGGATGGGCAGGGCAACGTGACATATTCATCTGATCAAACCTTCATCACAGATCGCCTTGCGCTGAACAGTCGTATTGTCTTCCTCGGAGACAGCATCACAGCAGGTTCGAGCGGTCCGTCGTTTGCGAATCCGTCGCTCATGTATGCCGGTGGGCGCTACTATGTGCCACCCACGGGCAATCAGGGAATCGGTGGCAATACAACCGCCCAGATGCTCACGCGCTCCACGACAACGCTCTCGCTCTCACCCAAAGCGGTGGCTGTCCTCGGTGGCACCAACGACATCACCGGTACGTCGCTGAGCGCCACCGAGATCGAGGCAAATCTCCGATCGATTTACGACACGCTCATCGCTTCGAGCTCGAAAGTCATTGCGATTACGATCTTGCCACGCGGGGATTCCACATACAATACGAGCTATTCATCAAACGAAACGAAACGTCTGGCGATCAATGCGTGGATGAAAACGCAAACGGATATTTCGGTCGTGGACATCGACTCCACTGCATTTGCGACCTCGACAATGACCGTGGACGGCTTGCATCCAAATCGTGCAGGCGCGTACTACATCGCTGGCTACGTTGGTACGACAATGGCATCACTCATAAGCACGAGTACCATGCCATACGTAACCTCTACCGACTGGAACAACGCACTTTCCAACAACACCCTTGCCGACGGAAGCGGATCGAAATCCGGTCCCGGCGGAAGTGTGACCGGTGTTGTCGCTACCGGATGGACGCTCGCGGCGGGACCCGGTGGCATGAGTGTGGTCGGATCGAAAGCGACGACGACTGATGGGTATTCGCAACAAGTGGTGACGATCACAGGGACGGCGACATCGAGCGGCAGCGTGACCTTCTATCGCGATCAGAGTTATTCGGGAGCGATTGGCGATGTCTACGACGTGTGGGCTGATGTCGAGGTCTCTGGTGTCTCTGGTGCTATCAAAGGATTTTTCAACGGAGCTGATGGCGTGGCGCTCTGGGAGCCGAGTTCGAGTGCGACCTCGACAACGGAATTCAGCGGTACGGCGCGCAGCTTCGGCCAAGCACTCACGGTGACGCGCACCACATCGCGCGTACAATTTGGCTTCTACGTGAGTTCGGGTGATGTTGGGGCCACGCTCAAGATATCTCGCCCCACGTGGCGCAAAGTGCCAAGTGATCAGTAGCTAATCGAGGCGATCAGTCCGATACGGCTCGAAATAGGGGAAATGGCCTTCTTCGGATTCAGGATCTTCAATTTCTTCGTATTCAGGTCCTGTGATTTCCCATCGACTCCAGTACGCTCTTCCCCACACATCTTTATATTCAATTCTGATTTCCTCCGACTGGTCTTCTTCAAGTGTCTCAAACTGCTCTGAAGCATCGGGCTCAAGCTCATTTATTTTCGCGAGTATCGTATTGTCGCGCAGACGTCGTACGTAGATTTCCTCTGCGTGCGTGAAGCCGCTGTTGCGCACCGAAAATTCTGCATGCGAGAAGTCGTCGGCACTTTTAGCCTCGATTGCGATGCGCGGTGCGTCTTTGCGCCGATCTTTGCTCCAGAAAAAATACGAAGTCAAAAATCCGGCCACTCCTCCGGCGATTGCTCCAACAAGCGCAGTAACGATGTCCATTTGACCCCGACGGGAATCGAACCCGTATTTACACCTTGAAAGAGTGCCGTCCTAACCATTAGACGACGGGGCCCTCCTCCGCCAAGGCTTCGAAGGGCAAGCCTACAAAGCGGCGAATTGGCCTTACTTTACAACATTTTCTACTGCATCGAAAGTGTGGTATTTTACGTCTGGTCAGATCGTTGGGCTTTTTGCATTTTCGAAAAGCCCGGCTCGATAACTTCAAACGTTAGGAGCCTTACCGGGGCGGACATTCTCCGCCTCAAGGAGAGGTGGCTATGAAATATGGCAGTGCCATATTTCATCCGAGAATACGGGAAGCCCAAAGGGCGAAGCCTCCTTTCAAAACCGTGGCGCGTAAGCGCCACATGGAGAGGTGGCTATGAAATATGGCAGTGCCATATTTCATCCGAGAATACGGGAAGCCCAAAGGGCGAAGCCTCCTTTCAAAACCGTGGCGCGTAAGCGCCACATGGAGAGGTGGCTGAGTGGTCGAAGGCACTGGTTTCGAAAACCAGCAGGCTCGAAAGGGTCTCGAGAGTTCGAATCTCTCCCTCTCCGAAATTGAGCGAAGCGAAATTGAGGAGAGGAGCGTCGCGTTCAAACGCGACGCGGAAGGGTTCGGAGGCCGGGACGGCAGAGCGATTCCTGAAAGCTACAATGGACGCATGATGACACTGTCGCTTTTAAATTGGAACATCATGCATGGACGCAACAAGAGGAGCGCTGTGTGGCCGCCACGAGTGAGCAGGGAAGAGGTACAAGACAATGTGCGGAATATCGCAGACTGCATCCGAAGGTACAATCCAGATGTCGTAACGTTGCAGGAAGTCGATGAGCACTCTATCTTGAGCGGAAGCTTCAATCAGTTTGAATTTCTCAATGTAGAATTGCGGTATCCGTACACGTATTTCGCACCGAGTTGTTTTGCACGGTTGTTTGAAAAAGATATCTTTGTCTCCGGCAACGCGATTCTTTCGCGCTTTCCGCTCGAACATTGCGAATTGCATCGCTTCGATTTTTCATTCCCAACCGAGCGGCAGGGATTCGTGATCGCCGATGCGCTCTTGCCCGACGGGAAACGGATCGCGGTCGCATCAGTGCACCTCGTGTGGCTCGACTGGTTGCGAAGGGATTCACGCGTGCGACAGGTGCGTCAGCTCGGCGACGTTCTCGCGCAAAGAAGGGGCGCACTCGTCGTTGCCGGCGACTTCAATTCCTGCTGCACGAGCCCCGATCAATCCTTGTCAACTTTACTTAGTAAAGCTGATCTCGTTGTGTATGAGCGGGAGCACAAAGATCTCAACACACATCCGTCGTGGGATCCGCGCCAGCGCATCGATTGGGTCCTGATTTCAAAAGATATGCACTTTGTGTCTCACGCGACCATACCAGATCGACTCTCTGATCACCTGGCGATCTTCGCGTCGCTCGCACGCTACCAATAATCGCTTTTGGTACCATACGGACATGCTCAAGCGGCAAAAATATCCGATGTCTCCGGATATCCGGATCGCACTCCAGAAATCTGGGCTCATGACGCGTTACAATGAACGACCGCCGTACCAGCGCAATGATTACATCGGCTGGATCATGCGTGCCAAGCGGAAGGAGACTCGTTCCAAGCGACTCGCGCAGATGATTCGCGAATTACGGGAGGGTGGTGTATACATGAACATGAAGTGGCGCGCAAAGTAGCCGTTTCATTGCTTTACCATTCGAACGTACGATACTGAAACACCGTGTATGGCGGCAATCACCTTCCGATTCCACGAGCAAGAAAGCGCATAATAATATGACTGCGTACCCCCATCGTTGGCTCGCGCTCGGATTTCTCGTACTTGCGCAGTTCATGATCGTGCTCGATGTGTCGATCTTGAACGTCGCGCTCCCATCGATCGAGCGCACATTCTCGCTCGACGTGAGTTCGCTCCAGTGGATCGTGACCGCGTACACACTTGCCTTCGGCGGCTTTCTCCTCCTCGGTGGCCGAGCGGCAGATCTCTACGGTAGACGACTCGTTTTTGTATGCGGGGTGATCGCTTTTACCGGAATATCGTTTCTCATCGGCCTCGCAAATTCCTCGACACTCATGGTACCGCTGCGTGCGCTCCAGGGTCTTGCTGCAGCATTCATGTCTCCCGCAGCGCTATCGATCCTACTCACACTTTTTACCGAGCCGGATATGCGCTCTCGTGCGCTCTCGATATGGGGCGCAGTTTCTGCAGGAGGTGCGACAGCAGGTCTTCTCCTCGGCGGATTTCTTACTCAGTACATGAGCTGGCGGTGGAATTTCTTCGTCAACGTGCCTGTCGGTATCACGGTCGTGATTGCGGCACTGCAGCTTTTACCAGCACATGTTGCGGAAGAGCGCACCAGGACACTTGATTTACCGGGTGCGATTTTGATCACCTCGGGCCTTATGCTCCTCGTGTATGTACTTTCGCAAGCGCACGAGTGGGGATGGACGGCACTTTCAACGATCTCGCTCCTAGCGCTCAGTGTTCTCCTCATTATTGGATTTGTGATCAATGAATCACGAGCTACGCACCCGCTCATGCCGCTCTCAATCTTTCGCCTCGGCAATGTAGCCGCGGCCGATCTCGTTCAACTTCCGATTACCGCAAGTCTTTTTTCTATGTTCTTCTTCCTCTCACTCTACGTACAAAACATTCTTGGCTACTCACCACTTCTCTCCGGGCTCGCATTTTTGCCGTCGACCTTGACGGTGGGACTCTCAGCGATTCTCGCACCGCGCATCATTCACAAGGTGGGATATAAGGCGCTCATTGTGATCGCGCCGCTCTTTCTTGCGTCAGGACTCTTTATCTTTGCGCATCTACCAGTGCATGGGCAATACGTGCAAGACATTTTGCCCGGGATATTGATCATGGCAGTGGGACTTGGCTCTGCCTTCGTCTCGATCGCAATCGCAGCGACCGCGGGTGTGCCTGGTCACGAATCCGGTCTCGCTTCGGGCATGCTCACGACGGCCCAGCAGCTCGGCGGCAGTTTGGGGCTCGCAATTCTCGCGAGCATCGTTGCGGCGCATGGAGTACCGGCAGGAATCCCTACCACCGATCAAATCGCCACAATCGTCGACTCGTATCACACAGCCTTCTACACGGGGATGTTTTTCGCGCTCGGTGCTTCGGTAATCGCGCTCCTCTTCATCAAATCGGTTCCTTCGAATCAGGGTCACTGAGAAGCTTTGACATATCAGAGAGGAGGTATTCAATGTACACGGGCTGGTCTTCCGGAGGCGAACATGTTTTCGACAGCGCGTATCGTTACGCCACTTCTCGTTCTTGCGTATGCGCACGTGGCGGGTGCGCTCGAAGTCAAAGAAGGTGAGGAGTTCGTTCTCCAGAGTGCTG
>JACRFJ010000037.1 GCA_016217935.1 Candidatus Kaiserbacteria bacterium | reverse complement strand
CAGCGGCGGCTGCAAGCAGGCATGAGGACCTCTTGAGGAGAGTACCTTGGTTCGAGTCTAAGTTCCGAAGTACGGATACCAAACTAACGAGTCGTCTGCGGTTCTTCGTACGCAACAATCTTCCATTTACCACCTTCTTTTGTTACTTGCATGATGAAAGGCACGAGTCCTGCATTGCCGCCGTGCTCAACCTCCGCGCTCGTCATGAGCACGACGTTTCCTTGTACGATATACCCCGATCCTTGTCGTGTCGCACTCCTCACCTCGATGCGAGCTGGCCACGGGCTCGAGGTGAGTCGGCCTGGTGCCCTGTTCGGTGTATCGAGCCACGTTTCTAAAAGGTTCTCGGTTACGTAGGGTGCATAGTGCTCACGTATACCCTCGCGTACGACATCTGGATCAGCGTGCAGTGATACGTTTTGTAGTTCCTGCCCAAAGTCGACGACGACATTGGCCGCGGCACGCTTCGCAAGAAAATTATCCGCGGGTCCGAGCAGTACAATGCCAAAGAGCGCGACGAGCACGGTCGCCACGAATACGGTGATGTACGTATATTGCCGCATACTATGCATACTCGATGATACTCGCAGGATCTTGAAAAAACAATGAGCCCTATTCGACGGCCTGAGGGCAGGTGCGCCGATCTCGCTCAAGGTGCACGGGTATCTCCTCTACAGCTTTTACACCTTTCTTGTCGAAGGTAACTTGAAGGAGCAGGCCTCTTCGCACGTCCTCGTTCCAGTACTGATCGAATATAAAATTTCCGAGCGAATAATAGATGAGAACTCCTCTGTACGCTTCGTGTTCCTGCACGATGTGAGGATGTGAGCCAATGACGATGCGGGCCCCCGCATCGACAAACCGGTGAGCAAGACCACGCACTCGTTTGGGGGGCGGCGCGTACTCATCGCCCCAATGCGTGTAGACGACAACGACCCTGCCGGATTCAGCGTCAGTTTTTATTTGATCGACCGTATGGTCTATATTATCCGACGTCCAATCGCTCCAATTGACGAACGAGAACGGTATGCCTTCAATCTCTACTCTGGCGACACGATCCGTTTCAGATGCATCCGACTCTCCGAAATACCTGACCCCGGCATCATCGAGGAATTGTTTTGTCGCTGCGAGACCCTCCTGGCCGAAATTCATAATGTGGTTATTACCAACATTCACGAGTCGAATTCTGTGCTCAAACAGCAGTTGGGCTGTTGAAGGGGGAAAAGTGAATGTAAAATTCCCCTCCCCTCCCGGTATAGATCCAGCACTCTTCGAAGGGTTTGGGGTGATCGGGCCCTCAAGATTTGCGACGACAAGATCGCTTTTCTCGAGCACATCATCAATGCATGAAAAAATGAAATCGCTCCCCTTCTCATCGGTCGTTGCTCTGATCGATCGATCAAACATCATGTCGCCACCAAAGATGATGACAGCCTCATGTCCCATAAAAGGCCATGTGGGTGCACTGTAGAGAATTGTGTGCGCAGGAAGAAGCCCGAGCACAAATGCCGCACACGTCGCGAATGTCTTGACGATCCATTCCATGTGATTACTCTGGATCAATCCACAGGTAAGCGCACATCATTCTTCACGAAATTCCGTTTTGAGAAATTCGACCGCCCTCCCCTCAAGCGTTGAGTGTATGAATGTGCGAAGTACGTCGATCATAACGGGCACTTCGAGAAAATCAATGAGGATCGCAACCCAAGCGAGCCACGCGGGAAGCGCGACTAGTATTTGTCCGATGAGCGCGTCGGCGACAAACTCGTCGGTAATCCAAAAGAGATGTACCCACTGAATATTAAGAAACGCGAGGTAGAGAATGCTCTTGAAACTCCACTGGCCTCGCAATTCATTGATGTAGATGAGCGAAACTGAGATGAGCGCTGGAATCTCCGTGTAATCTACAAAGATGATGAGTATCTGGTACCAGCCTTGCAAATCGAAGAGAGGCACGCCAAACAAGCGTCCCCAGACTACATCGGAAAAGAGCCAGATGAGGTGGACAATCTGGAGTAAAAAGAGAAAGAGTGCAATCGAGATGTTGAGCGTATACGTGCGCTCATACCACCGCCAAAATAGTGCCCAGATTTTCAACATACTTAACCCGTGATACTCGCGAGTGAGTGGGGCTTGCCCTCTGCGATTGAGGCGTGTGTAATGCGGATAAATTGTACCTTTTTTTGGAATTCCGGAATTGTCCGGGCGCCGACGTAGCCCATACCGACTTGCACGCCCGATGCGAGAGTCGCGACCACATCGGCAAGCGGGCCGCGACACGGTACGAGCGCTTCTACCCCCTCCGGCACTGCCTTTCTCCCGTGTGTGAAGTAGCGCTCCTTGCCTGCCGCGCTCTCGATCACAGATTTCGATCCCATGCCGCGATATTCTTTGTACGAAGCACCGTCTCGATGCACGATTTTCCCTGGGGTCTCATCGGTACCTGCAAAGAGATTGCCACACATCACAGCTGAAGCTCCAGCGGCAAGCGCTTTTGCAATATCTCCTGACGTACGAATACCACCATCAGCAATGACGGGTACCTTTTTCTTTCGCGCCACAGCAGCAACCTCAATCACCGCTGAAAGTTGTGGCACACCAACGCCTGATATGAGTCGGGTGGTGCAAATCGATCCGGGACCGACGCCTACCTTGATTGCATCAGCAAATTCCGTAGCCTCACGAGCGGCTTCGACAGTCGCAATGTTGCCATAGATCATTTTCGCGTGCTTGAGTCCTTTTTTTATTTTCTTTGCGCTCGCAACCACATTCATATTGTGACCATGCGCACAATCGATCACAATCGCGCTCACACCCGCTTCGTCAAGCGCATGTGCACGCTCGACGTGAAATGGTCCGCACGCAGCGGCAACTGACACTCCCGCTTTTTTTACTTTTTTTACCATCGCCACTTGTTCGTCTACCGAACAATTACGGTGGATCACACCGAGGCCGCCGAGACGACCGAGTACAATCGCCATTTCCGCTTCTGTCACGCGGTCCATCGCGGCACTCAAAAACGGAACCGAGAGTTCGATTCCTGCTATGTGCGTCTTGAGAGACGCCTCTGCCGGCTCCATGCGCGAAGCTGCAGGGCGAATGAGCACGTCGTCAAATGTGAATCCTTCCGAGATTTTTACTCCCATGTCTAAGTATACCGTGCAACGAGCGCGGTTCAAGTTCAGTGGGATAGAAGCCTTTATTGCGCTTTCCTTCGATCTATTGCAGCTTTTAGAAATGCCGTAAAAAGTGGATGTGGAGAGAGTGGGCGCGCTTTCAATTCTGGGTGGAATTGGACTCCGACCATAAACGGATGTGTCTCTTTTGAAAGTTCTGCTATCTCTTTCAGATTACCCTCGGTCCACTGCCCGGAAAAAACGAGCCCGCCTGTTTCGAATTGATCTACATACTTTGGATTGATTTCATAGCGATGACGATGCCGCTCAGAGATTTCTGCCGATCCATACGCCTCGCGCACAATACTCCCCTCCTTGAGAGCGCAAGGGTACGCACCGAGACGCATACTGCCTCCAAAGTCTCTGCGTGCCACTTTTTCCTTTTGTTCAGGGAGTATATCGATCACGGGATGTGGTGTATTCGGGTTGATCTCCGTCGTATTGGCATCCGCAAGACCGAGCACGTTGCGCGCATATTCGATCACGAGCATGTGGAGCCCATAGCAGAGACCAAAATACGGAATCTTATTCTCGCGTGCAAATTGTGCGGATCGTATCTTTCCTTCGATACCTGTTTCTCCAAAACCACCGGGGACGATAACGCCATCATACCCTCGGAGCTCCGAGACCTTTTCAGGCTCATTGGTATAGGTCTTTGCATTCAGCCAGTCGATTTTCGCTTTCACACCGAGTTCTGCCGCAGAGAATTTGATCGCTTCGATCACCGAAAGATACGCGTCTGAGAGCACAAAATCACCTGTATCAAAATATTTCCCGACAATACCAATCTTCACTTCACTCGTACCGTTGTGCATCCGCTTTGCGAAATCTTTCCACTCACCAAAATCAGATTCCTGACCCGGCTCCATATCCAGCGACCGCAACATTATTTCTGAAAGCTTGTCCCGCTCGAAATTCAAAGGAACATCGTAAATCGAATCGACATCGGGCGCGGAGATGATGTGATCCGGCTCGACATTGCACCAGATTGCGAGCTTTTCCTTGCGTTTCTGGTCGAGTGCATGTGTCGAACGCGCAATAATCACGTCCGGTTGGACTCCGTAGGAATTTAATTCACGAACTGCGTGCTGTGTCGGGCGCGTTTTCATTTCTCCAATCGTGCCTGGCACCGGTAAATACGACACCATGACGAAAAGGACATCGCGTGGATTTTTCATTTTGATAACCCGGGCTGCATCGATATAGAGAGCATTTTGGAAATCTCCGATCGTTCCCCCAATCTCGATCACCGTTACATCGGTATCGCCTATTTCGGCCGAGCGCTTGATGCGCTCAACGATCTCATCGCGCACATGCGGTATCGCTTCTACGAATTTTCCAGCGTATCCCAAATTACGCTCCCGCTCGATCACGGTCTTGTAGACCATGCCGCTCGTCATGTAGTCCTCTGGACCAAGATCCCGTCCGAGAAAACGTTCGTAATTACCCATGTCCTGATCAGTTTCGAGGCCAGAATCAAGCACGAACACTTCTCCATGCTCCGTCGGATTCATGGTGCCCGCATCGACATTCAGATACGGATCAATCTTCATTAGATTGACCGAGAGACCACGCGCAGAGAGGATTTTCCCTATCGACGCAGTCGCAATGCCTTTGCCAACACCCGACATGACACCGCCTACAACAAAAATATACTTATGCTTGGCGCGCGCACGCTGCATAGGAGAACAATATCACGCCCTCAGGTATCTGCGGACTGCCAAGTATGAGGATAGTGCACCGAGGACAATGCCAATACCCATAAGCACAAAAAAGAAGAGAACAAAGTGGCTCGTATAGTAGTCAAAAGAGCTAAACGAACCAAATAGGAGCTCTGATGTAGGTCCTAAGCCGATCAAAACCGGGTAAAAAATGAGTATTGGATAGAGGAGGAGAAGTACAATAATCCCCGAGACAACTCCATAGAGAACACCTCCCACCATAAACGGACCTCGTACATACCAGTGGCCTGCCCCAACGAGATTCATGACACCGATTTCATCGCGCGCCGTATATATCGCAAGTCGTATTGTATTGAATGCGATCAAAAGTGATACAACGGCGAGTCCAACAGCCTTTGCAATATCATTGGTTTTCGAGGTTGCGATGATATCAGTGAGACGATCAATCGCTGTTTTGTTCTGATAGAAGTTGATTGTATCTATCGCGCGTCCCGCATCTGTCCCGCCACCCTGTAATTGCGTGAGATAGTTCGCAATGCCTTCGTACTGACTTGTTTCTTTCGCCTTGATCTCGAGCGATGCGCCGAAAGGATTTTCACCAAGCTCATCAAGCGCTTGCGTCGTGAGCTGATCATTTTTGTGTCGTTCACGAAAAGCGGCGAGTGCCTGCTCGCGGGTTTCGTACGTCACTTTCAAGACTTCGGGGAGTGCTTCGAGCGATCGCTGCACTTCGCCAATCTGATCGGGTGTGGCTGCTGCCGTAAAGTAGACGCGGACGTCCACTTGATTGGTAAGTTCATGTAAGGTCGCTTTCATCGCCGCATTTGAGAGCAAAATGTTGGCGATCATGAAAAGCGTCACGACCATGACCAGTACCGCCGCGAGCGATACGAAACCATTGCGAACGAATCCGGCAAGGCCGTACCGCGCGACTCTTTTCATGTTGATCCAGACGGACATACAAATATTCTACAGCACGTACTTTCCCTGCTTATCGTCGCGTACGATTCTTCCCTGATCCATCGTTACAACCCTGCGGCCAATCGAATCGACAATCGTTTTGTTGTGGGTCGTAAGGATGACCGTCGTACCGAGATCATTAATTTTCTTCAGGATCTCGACCACGTCGTGCGCATTGATCGGATCGAGGTTGCCTGTCGGCTCGTCAGCAATGAGAACTTCGGGCTGGTTCACGATTGCGCGCGCAATAGCGACGCGCTGCTGCTCTCCTCCGGAGAGTTCATGTGGGAAACTCCAGATCTTGTCGGAAAGACCCACGAGATCGAGAACGTGCGGTACATCAGCCTGAATATCTTCGTCACTTTTTCCTGCAACTTCAAGCGCGAACGCGATGTTTTCGTATACGTTTTTCGTGGGAAGAAGTCGGAAATCTTGAAAAATGGTGCCGATATTGCGGCGAAGCTTCAAAAGTTCATTCCCAGAGAGATTGGGGATTTCGCGAGAGCCGAAATACACAGTGCCTTCGGTGGGATACACCTCTGCAAAAAGCATCTTCAGAAGCGTGGTTTTGCCCGCACCACTGTGTCCCACGAGCGAGACAAACTCGCTTGGATCGACATTGAGGGTCACGTCGGAAACAGCGGGTGGCGCACCTTCGCGATAGATTTTCGTTACTTTTTCAAAATAGATCATGAGAATCTCCCGGGCAAGAGGCAGGTAACCCGCGCATTATACCGCGGCCGATGACGCATCCAAACCTCTCTCAGCATCAACAAACGATTGGATATCTCCTTCGAGTACACGATTTACATCTCGACGTTCATGATTTGTGCGGTGATCTTTTACGAGTTGGTATGGGTGCAAGACGTACGATCGTATTTGGCTTCCCCATTCGATCTTCGTCGAGGCGCCTGCGGAGAGTCCGCGCGATTCGCGCAGCTGCGCTTCTTCTTTCATTTTGAAAAGTTTGCCGCGGAGCATCTCGAGTGCTTTCTCGCGATTTTGCGCCTGGCTTCGCTCGGAAGTCACGTGGACAGAAAGACCCGTTGGTTTGTGTGTCATGCGCACTGCTGTATCGCGCTTGTTTACGTTCTGCCCGCCGGGGCCACCCGATCGCGCGACAGTCACTTCGAGTTCCGACTCAGGAATATGTGTCTCTGCCGCATCGGGGAGCTTGGGCAGTACTTCTACAAGAGAAAACGAAGTCTGTCGTTTT
>JACRFJ010000036.1 GCA_016217935.1 Candidatus Kaiserbacteria bacterium | reverse complement strand
GTCACCCTCGCGAAACGGATGGTCCCCCATTTCTCCATAAATATCTGCCGATGAAGCCTGAAGAATCGTGGCGTTATGTTTGCGCGCGATTTCGAGCATGTTCACCACACCCTCTGTACACGAGCGCATCGTATGGATCGGGTCGACCTGTAGGCTGATGCAGGAAACCGGGCATGCGAGATTGAAAATCCAATCAAACTTTTCTCCGGAAATATCTTTGGTGTCGATGATATCTCCCTTTACGAAGCGAAAATTGGGATGAGCCAAGAGACTATCAATATTTTGCGTGTCGCGGGTTTTGATCAGGTTGTCGAGGCATACAACGCGGTGTCCTTCGTCGAGGTACCGCTTGCTCATAACGGAGCCGAGCGCCCCAGCGCCTCCTGTGATCAGGATGGTTTTTCTCGATTCCATCGACCTCACCTTACACCAAATTGGCTCACGCGTGTATATGCCAACTTACTCTTCCGTAATATCCCATTCACTTTGCTTTATGCGGCGGGCTGCGATGGTGGCACCACCGGCGACCATCGCAATCACAGCTGCAAGCAGCCACCACATGTAATTGCCCATTCTGCCTGTCGCTCTCACTGCACCCGCTGACGCGGTGAGAGCAGAAGTTGTGGCTTCGTGCCCGGGTCGTATCTCATCCGCCTCTGTTTTTTGTACTTCGATGTGAGGTGTTCGCGCTGCCGGAGAGGTTGTCCGTGATGTTTCAGATTTCTGAGGCTCATCATGAACAGAAGTCTGATTATCGGCCGAGACGGACGAGGTCTCACTTCGCTCGCCCGCTTTGAGCGCGACGATACCATTGGGATACGCGAGCTCAGCATGTGCGCTCACTGTAAATCCAAGACGTATGTACCCGATCCTCAGCGCCTCTTCGGCAAGGATGATCGATTTTTCCGGTAGCATAAATTCCCGACCGAATGAGCGAATCACCCATCCAGAGAGATCGAGATCGTGACCAGATAGGTTTTCAACGGCGATGCTATTGTCGGCATGTACGATAAATCCAAGGTGCGCGCTCTCCGCTGTCACAATGACCTGATCCGCTGCCGCATCAATATCTTGCGCAATATTGAGGATCACCGCGTACCGTCCTGGATACTCAAAATGATGCCGTACGTGCGGCCCTTCGGCGGTTGATCCATCTCCAAAATTCCATGAAAATCTAACGTTACTTTCTATTTCCTGTTGACGGTTATATGCGCGTCCGTCGAAAAGAGTGTCGGCACCGACAATGACTGTGCGATCGTGCCCTGCATCCGCATAGAGTTTAGGGAGTGGTGGCGGCACATACGAAGAAACTGACGCAAGTGTTGTTTGCGTCGTGGTTGCAGTCGACGTCGCGTTACTGGTTGTTGCTGTTTGTGTATTCGTATCGCTTTCTTGCGCGACTTGCGCGACCAGCGACCCGCTCCCAGGAGAAGGAGTGTTCGCAGTAAACGCGGTGCCAGAAACAGCGACTCGGTGGAGCGAACCGCCATTGTTGGTGGCAAAATCCGATGGCACATACGTAAAGGCCGGATCAGAATCAGCAAGATCTCCCGTTCGTATGCCGATCGATTCGCCTGAACTCGAGAGATTGAAAGAACTGTCGAAGAGAGTCCCGCTAAATGTTGGGTAATCAGCGATAAAGACTCCGGTGCTGTTTGCGATCACCGCATAGCCGCCGGAAGGGAGCGTCGCTAAGCCACGATCGAGCTTCAGCGTATGATTGGTATTTGCCTCGACAAAACGGTATGTGGAAAGATCGATCGACGCTCCCCCCGCGTTGAACACCTCAATCCAATCATGCTCGCCGGATCCCTCCGTACCGGGTGCGTCATACATGATCTCGGAAATGATCACTTGTGCAGATGCAAGCGCGGGAAATATCCCGGTAAAAAAGACGAGAAGCGTACAGAGCATTCGTTTTCGCATAAAAAACCGACTTCATGAAATAGTATCTTCGGTCATTCAAAAATCCCACACGCGGGTGTGGATATTTTGGGTCGTGCCCCTCGCAACCGATTTTTGGAGTCTCTGCAGATAAAAAGAGGTTGCAAGGGATAGGCGCCGATATTTTAGAGATCGTCGGCGTCGCGTTCCCGGCTGTTGAGCACACGAGCGAGCTCATGTGGAGAAATCTCTCCGCTCTCCGCATGCGGTGGGCGATGCTCGTGCCGCGGCACTTCTTCACGATGCGGTCGCGGCACAGGTTCTGGGTGCGGAGGCTCAGGTTTTTGTGCATGCGCATGCTCTCCCCTCTGCGCCGGAAGGACTGGACGAGGCGGCGGTGAGTCTTTGAGTGGTGGACGCGCCTGCTTTCCCCGCATGATATCGATCGGAGATTTCGCAGGTGCCGCTTCGCGAGCCGATCGAGCTTTCTCAATCGCATCCCGGAGGGAATTTCTCTCTACCACCTCACGCTGAGGAGAAGGAGTGACCGGCGCAGCATCGCGCGGCACCCCTTGTTGCCGTTCGTACGACGGTGGACGGCTCTGTATCTGCATGCGCGGCCTATCGTCGCGCCTCTCGTCACGCCGCATCGATCCGTCATCGGGTCGGCCGAACTCACGGGGAGGTCGTTTTTCTTTGGGCGGCTGGGCAAAATCAGCCTGCTTTTTATGAATGACTGATTCGATTTCTGCGCGTTCGCGGCCATAGCTTGCGCGAGATCGTGTCACCACATCATCACGATACGTGACTGAAGGCGCTTCAATAGGTGGGATCGTTTCAGCAGAAAACGGTGGGCTGCCGACACCATCGATCATGAGCGTGAGATAAATCTGGCCGATACCGAGTCCCACGAGATCTTCCGGCTGAAATGTCGGTTGGAAAACCGTTTCCAATACTTCTGCGTCAAACGGACCCACACGAAATACGATCAGCGTTCCGATGTTGCCGAAAACCGCATCACGAACTTTCTCTTCCATCTGTTCGATGTACTGGTTGGCAAGGGTGAGCGCGAGCTTGTATTTGCGCGATTCGGAAAGAATATCCGCAAATGCTTCGTTCATCATTGATTGGAATTCGTCGACGTAGAAATAGAACCGAGGAAGTCGGACCATGCGCGCCGCTGATTCATCGGCGCGCGACATCGCTGCAAGATAGATTTTCACCGTGAGCATCGATCCGAGGAGCGACGCGTTCGTTTCTCCCATTCTCCCCTTCGAGAGATTCACGATAAATATTTTCTTATCATCCATGATCTGCCGGAGATCAAAAGAAGAATGCGCTTGCCCCACAATATTACGGATCAGTGGATTGGCGGTGAATTGGCCAATCTTGTTTTGAATTGCCGGTGTGGCTTCCTGTGTATACCGATCGGTGTACGTCGCAAATTCTTCTGTCCAAAATGACCGTACGATCGGGTCGGTTATTTTCTCGATGACCGTAGCACGAAACGCCTTATTAGTGAGCATGCGGTTCACGTCAAGCAGCGTGGAGTCCGGATACTCGAGGAGTGCCAAGAGTGTGTTTTGTAAAATGTATTCCATTCTCGCGCTCCACGCATCAACCCAAATGCGCTTTAGCGCACCCATGAGTCCCGAAACCACGAGGTGTCGTTTGTCGAAGCCGACGTCTTCCATCACGTTGAATCCAATCGGATGATCAGTATCAAAGGGCGCGAAGTACACCACGTCGTTGATGCGCTCCTGCGGAATAAAATCGAGGAGTTTTTCTGCAGTCGAGCCATGCGGGTCGATAAATGCGAGCCCCTCTCCGTTTTGAATATCTTGAATCGCCATGTTTTCGAGCATGGTCGATTTACCCATACCAGTCTTTCCGATCACGTAGATGTGCTTGCCACGGTCGAGTCCGCGAATGCCAAACATTTCACGTTTTCCTCGCGTATGTGTCGCCGCAAAATAGGTAACGCGACGATCATCCGATGAATGATCGGGAGGCATACGGTAAGTATACTCCGATCTCTATTCCGATAACAGGACTGCACGAAGACTCCGGTATTTATTCGCTGGATCCCAGAAGAGGTACGAGTTAACTCCGGCGTCTTCATTGGCCTTGATCTGCGTTCGTACCATTTCCGGTGTATAGGAAACTGGATAATCGAAGGATTGGAGCCATGGGCGGATTTTGGAAGCGGGATACGCCTGCTTGCTATAGAGCTGTGGTGACGTTGAAGCAATCGCGGTCTCGGCGAAGGAATACAGCTCTGTCGTTGTCGCTTGTGCGCGCTTGACAGCTCCTACCAGGGAAACATGCACCACTTTGTACGGATCGGAATTCACGTCTTTGAGACCCGCAAAACCACTATTGTAATGCGACGGGTATACCATCGGATCGATGTAATCGAAATACGGCATTGCGCGCTCAAGTATTTGTCCGATGCCGAGATCATCTGCATGAACGGTCACGTAGCCAAAGAGGTCGGCCGAGAGAATAACTCCAGTAGATTTTAGTTCGTCATGCAGATATTTGAAGAATTCTTCAAGCGCTTCTTGCTTGGTCTTACCGAGATCCCACGAGTACACAGCTGCCTTCATATCACCGTCCGAAGGAAAACGAATGTAATCGAAATTCAATTCATCAAAACCAAGAGCGTACGATTCTTTCGAGAGCTCGACGACGGTTTCCCAATAGGGCCGGGCTCCCACGTCAACAAACGCGAGACCTTTGCGATCCTTCCATACGCCACCATTCACATGCTGCACGGCCTCCTCGGGATGATTTTTCGTATATGCCGGATTTTGAAATACGGTGATACGTCCAATGACGTAAATATTTTTCTTGTGGAGCTCCTCAACGAAGCTCCGCATGTCGTGCGCACCGCACTGATCTGAAACGTAATCCTTGATGAGCGGGCTGTCGGTAGGAAATGCGATTTTCCCGGTGTAGTCACGTATGTCGATCACGACCGCATTGAGTTCTGTCGTGTCGATCAGCTTCACGAGCTCATCGCGGAACGTTGGCGTTCCGACGACACACTGCGACATGTAAATTGCCTTTACAGCTTTTGGTGTCGCTATGTGCTCTACACGCTGGAGAGGCTTTACGCTTGCGGTGCGCTCCGGGGTTGAAGTCGCTTCGCGCGAAAACGCGAGCGAGGGTGATATGTACATGTTCCACACAAAGGGCGCGCATACGACAAAAACGATGCCGAAGCCTGCACCGTAGAGAGCACTATACGAGGCCGTCGGCTTTGTTTTCATCGCGCGAATCCATGGGCTCGGCACCGTGCGCCGGCGTCGCTTCTACAAAATGCGGATCTCGCATCGGAGGCCGTGAGAGGTCGAGTCGTGTACCACGCCGACGCACCACAATACCGAGTGCAATCACGAAAACACCGACCATGAAAAGCAGCACCGTGTCCCAACGAGTTGGAAATCCGAGAAAAGGCTCGATCACCACGAAAGCTCCTGCGAGCATGATCAATGTGTCGATTGTCATGCGGCAGAGTATATCACGCACGCCTTCGCGATGATGCGGCCTCGACAATGACGACGAATTCGCCGCGGACAGCTTTTTTCTCTTCGAGTGCCTGTGTGACTTCGTGCGGTGTTCCGCTTAGTACCTCTTCATGAATCTTCGTGAGTTCCCTCCCGATGATCACGCGTGATTTTGGCGCGACTTTCGCAATTTCGCCGAGCAGTTTAAGAATACGATGTGGAGACTCATAGAGTACGACAGGCACGTTGCTTTCCGCGATGCGCGAGACAAACGTCTGTCTTCCCTTTTTGTGCGGCGGAAATCCCAAGAATAAGAATTCGGACGCGTCAATGCCGGCAATTGAAAGTGCCGCAGTGAGAGCGGAAGCTCCCGGAATCGCGTCGATTATGTAAGGCTGTTGTCCTGCTTCGCGCAAGGCTTCGCAGGACCGACGCACGCTCTGCACGAGCCGTGCGCCGGGATCGGAAATGCCCGGCGTACCCGCATCAGTGACGTATACAATGTGTTCGCCGCGCTCGAGCCGCTCTGCGACCTCTTTTGCTTTCTTTTCTTCGGTCGCCGCATCGAGTCGAAAAACGGACTTACGAAGTCCATAATGATTCAAGAGCTTGAGAATCTCCCGCGTGTCTTCTGCATAAATCGCTGTACATTCTTTCAAATTCCAGAGCGCGCGGAAGGTGATGTCTCCCATATTCCCAATCGGTGTTGCAACAATCGAGAGTTTTCCCGCTTCCATGCGGTGACGCTATCACTAATCCCTTTATTGTGCGAGATACTCTGAAAGTTGATTAACAATTATACGTACCATTGGTGTGACATGTTCGGAATTTCTGACTTCGTCATTGGTCAAAAATTTACCATATTGACCTTCGTGAATAGTTACTTTGTTTTCAAAGTCGGTACCGACTTCTTCAATAAATAGGTTGTTGATACGGAGTGCATGTTCATAACGAGAAAAAAACAAGACCTTTTGAGGTCTGTATTCTAATTCTTCTAAGATTTCTCGATAGAGACATTGTTCTATGGTTTCTCCATCTTCAATGCCTCCACCGAAAACTCCGAGCATATTTGGATTTGTTTTCGCGTGAATGTCTCGCATCTGCAAGAAAAATTCGAGCCGTCCCTTCGTCTTTCTATAGGGAACATATCCTGCAACCTCTCTTTTCTTTTTCATCAGCGGCTCCATATCAGTCCGCTATCTGCTCTGCCACCTTATAGATGTCCCCCGCGCCCATCGTGATGATGAGAGAACCCTCGTCTTCCTCGAGTAATTTCTCACGAATTTCATCAAACGATTCAAACGCTTCTACATTACCGCCTCCTTTTCGAGCAGTATCAGCGACCAGTTCACTCGATACGCTTTCGTCTGGTTCTTCACGCGCCGCATAGATCGGTGCAACGAGCGCATAGTCGGCAAGCGAGAGTGCGTCGGCAAATTCGTTGAGCAGTGACTTGGTGCGACTGTAGAGGTGCGGATGGAATGCTACGACGATGCGTTTATCCGGGAATTTCTCACGAGCCGCTTCAACTGTGCGTGCGATTGCGGTGGGATGATGCGCGTAATCGTCGTAGACGAGTGCGCCTTGCGGTGTTTTTCCCCTATATTCGAACCGACGCCACGAGCCCTTAAAGCTCATCAAGGCACGATCAGTATATTCTTCTTGCAAATGCGGAAACGCGGCACGAGCAGCTGCCTTGGCAGCGCGCGCATTCATGCGATTGAATTCCCCAATCAATTGCAGTTCGGGAACCGTCTGCGTGGTGTAATCGATAATCGGCGCCGACACGTTGCGGAGTATTGCAGCAATCACCGGATCGTAGGGGTTGGTCACGATGCATCCATGTTTCGGCACTCGCTCTGCGACAGTGCGAAATGTCGTCTGAAGCGCCGCAAGATTCGGAAAGTAATCAGTATGGTCGAGCTCGATATTGGTGATCACCAAAATCTCGGGCGAGAGTTTGAGGAGATGATCGCGATACTCGCACGCCTCGATTACGAATAGATCGTCTCTGCCCGGCAGAAAATTCGATCCGAAATCGCGGACGATCGATCCGATGATTGCGGTCGGCTCTTTCTCTGCCGCCTTCAAAATTGTGGCGAGCATACCGGTCGTCGTAGTCTTGCCATGCGTGCCCGATACTGCAATCGTCCGTGCATCTTTGGATACCTCGCCGAGCGCTTCAAAATACGAGATCTCGGGGATTCCGCTCTCTTTCGCACGCTTACGCTCTATATTCGAGTCCGGGACCGCATCGCTATAAATCACAAGCTCTGTGCCTTCTGGAATTTCCGATTTTTCATTGCCGACAGCGACATCAACACCCTGCTGTACAAGCATATCCACCACTGGCGATTCCTCCCTGTCCGACCCACTCACTCTTTGCCCTTGATGCCGCAGGAGTTGCGCGAGCGCCGACATTCCGATGCCGCCGATCCCCACCATATAAATACGCTTCGACATGTCGATTACTCTACCACTTCGATTTCGTAGGTTGTATTCGGGAAAAGCCGCTCGACAAGCGTACGGAAATGCGGAGAATCTTGAGAGATTGCGAAGTGCGTCTTTCCATCTCCCATTTCACGCGGCCACAGTTGCGTCTCCACGCGCTCGGCGACCACAAGCGCAGGATCAAAAATACTCACTTTGTCACCGAGAACCCGCTTGAACACATCGAGCACGAGCGGATAGTGCGTGCACGCAAGAATAAGTACATCAAACTTCTCCTGTACATATTCTGGAAAAGCCTGTCGAACGATACCCTCGATCTCACTCTCGGACTTGCCGAATTCGATAGCACCAGCGAGATTATCGATCGAAATGTACTCGACTTGTTTCCCAATCATCGTAAACGCGTTTTGGTAGATGCCCGATTGAATGGTTGCAGGAGTGGCACAGAGAGCAAGACGAGCTTTCGTCCCGCGAAACGCACGCACCGTGGGGCCCACCATTTCAATCAGGTGTTCCAGGCCGACATCAAATGAATCAAACAGCGAGACTGCAAGCGAGGCAGACACACTATTACATGCGCTCACGATTGATCTGCATCCGCGATCACTGAGGAATTTGAGTGCATGTACAGTCAGCGCCGAGAGTTCTTCGCGAGATTTTGAGCCGTACGGTGCATTCTTGATATCACCGTAATAAAGAACGTCGATCGATGGAAATCGATCGCGAATGGCACTTAGTACGGTAAGCCCGCCGGAACCAGAATCAAAAATGCCGATCATGAGAGATGCGCTTTAACGGCCGCAAGAAATTGATCGCCACGATCGTATTCGTTTTTAAACATGCCGAAGGATGCAAGCGCAGGGCTGAAAAGAATGGGTCCGTCGCTCGCTTTTGCAAATGCGCTGCCGATTGCCTGAGTGAGTGAGTTCGCTTCTTCGTATGCAATTCCCTTTTTTTTAAAAAGCCCGGCCAGCCGCGCTGAACCTTTGTAATTCGGGTGTGCGAGCAGGATGATATATGCAACTGATTTCTTTATCTCTTCCACAAGCTCTTCAAGCTGCAGACCTTTATCTGAGCCGCCAATGATCAAAATGATGGATTTACGAAACCCATCATTGAGCGCACGGAGTGCGGCAATCGTTGCCTCGGGTGTAGTGGAATTATTGTCGTTGTAGATCTTCACGCCGTTTCTCTCTCCAACCAATTGGAGACGCCCCTCAACGCCGCCGAATGTGACGAGACCCTGTTTAATCTCCGATTCTTCTAATCCGAGTGCCTTGAGCGCCGCAGCTGCAAGCGACGCATTTTCTCTGTTGTGGACACCGGGAATCAGCAAGTGCCAGTCGGGGGGAAGCGCACCGGGAACAGTTGGACGTGCAGGCGGGTCGGCACTGTAGATTCGATTGGCAACGCTTTGTCCCACAATCAGTACATCATTGTTTTTTTGATTCCGAAAAATGCTCGCCTTGTCTTCGAAGTACGCTTCCATGTCGGGGTAGTAATTAAGGTGATCGGGCATGAGATTGGTAAAAATTGCGATCTGCGGACTCAGTAAGAGATCACGAAATCCTTGGAGCTGCCACGAGTCGAGCTCAAGAATCGCGATGTCGCCTTTTTCAACCTCGGGTAATTGTGCGAGGGTCGAAACACCGCGAACATTGCCGCCAAGAAAGACTCGTCTTTCTTGCCCTGAGCTTTGTCGAAGGGCGTGAAAGATCATGTGCGACACGGTTGATTTGCCCCGCGTGCCCGTGACACCGACGATCTGTACACCCGCATCGGACGCGTACTTTGCAAAGAGTGCCGTCGACATTGCAACTGGCACATGCGCTTTGCGTGCCATCGCAATGAAAGGTGAGTCGAGTGGAACACCCGCAGCCTTGATCACGAGATCTGTATCGGTAAAATCGTCACCCATGTGTCCACCGAGATGAAACGAAATGTTTGGATACTGTTTCAATTTCTCCACCGAAGAAGCGAGCTCGTATTCACTGCGTAAATCTGTTGCGATCACCTGTGCACCGCATTGTGCTAAAAACTCTGCGTCCCCTACGCCGCGCCCCAGTACTCCGAGGCCCATGACCGTGATTCGCTTGCCGGCAAATATATTCTTATAATCGATCATGCGTGTAAAAAGCCTTATTTTAGGCTATTTTTTGACACTATGTCCGCCAAATTGACCGCGCAAGGCTGAAACAACCTTGCCCGTGTAGCTGGGATTCTTTTTCGAGCGCACGCGAAATTGGAATGACCCTTCAATTATTTTTGCCGGTACCTTGAGCTCACGCGCAGTTTTTGCGGTCCATTCACCCTCTCCGGTGTGCCCGACCGTGCTTGAAATTGGTTTGAGTTCCTCACCGTATTCATCGAATGCTGACTTGAGCCAACCGACGAGGCGCGATTCGATAACGCTACCGCGATTGTATATCTCGGCGACCTTTGTGAGGTTGAGTTTGAATTTTGATTTTTTCAGAATTTCAAATCCCTCTCCAATTGCCTGCATCATCCCGTACTCGATGCCATTGTGGATCATTTTGACGAAATGCCCGGCGCCAGCACCCGAGAAGAATCGATACCCATCCGAGAGTGAGACATCACGAAAAATCTGCTCAACCGCACGAAACGCTTTCTGGTCACCGCCGATCATGAGGCACCCACCGCGACGCGCTCCTCCGGGTCCTCCCGAGAAACCGACATCGATAAATCGGATGCCACGTTTTGCCAACTTCTTGTCACGCGCAATAGAATCTTTATAAAAAGAGTTGCCGCCGTCGATCACAATATCGCCTCGATCGAGATGAGGCAGGATTCCGGATGTACTGAAAAGTATTTCGTCGACGGTTTTGCCGGCGGGAAGCATGAGCCACACGAGCCGCGGTGTCTTCATCGATTTAATTTCCGCAAAAGAATGCATCGGTACCATGCCCTCTCTTTTGAGCGCTTTGACGATGTCTTGGCTTCTGTTGTATCCGAGCACTTTCCATTTATGCTCAAGAAGTTGTCGCACGATTCCCGCTCCCATTTTGCCGAGGCCAATAAACGCGATTTCTTTTTTCATAATTCAATTATTCGTTTCTAATTGCGCGGCGATCTGCAGTATATCCTTTGTGTTTGGCACGTACGAATCGAGTGGTACGAGATTTTTTTTCCAGCCGAGAACGATCGGATCGATGTAGCGCCACATCTGAGCAATCTCCTCTGAACTCAAAAAGAGTGTCTGATCGCCGCGGATGCAATCGAGGAGCATCTTTTCGTACTCCTCCGTGTATTGTGCGGCACCAGAGCGCTCGCGCAGGAGAAATTGCAATGCTCGTTTCTCGGTTTTAAACGTGCGGCCAGGGGTCTTTGACCAAAATTCAATGAGGATTTCCTCCTTGGGCTCCAAGCGAATGATCATGCGATTCGTGTGGTGTGCCCCACCTTCGGGACACACACAGGGTTCACGATGCTTGAATGTGATTACGATTTCTTTTTCGGCGTCGCCGAGTCGCTTACCACCTTCCATGTAAATCGGCACACCCTTCCAGCGACGATGCGAGAGCGTCGCTCGTACCTTGAAATAGGTTTCGGTATTGGACTGCGGCGCAACCCCCGGTATATCTCGAAATCCTTTGTATTGTGCGCGGAATGTGTGTTTTTTTACATCGTCGGTTGTTGGTGTCTTGACTGTCTTCAAAATTTCGGCCCGCTTTGTACGGATCTCGTCGGCCTCGAGCGATCGTGGCTGATCCATCGTGAGGAGCGCAAGTATTTGGAGAAAATGATTCTGCCCGACATCGCGAAGCGTTCCCGTCGCATCATAGAAGGAACCACGTTTTTCTACACCAAGCGGCTCAAGGAGGCGAATCTCGATTTTCTCGATCAACTGATTGCCCCACTCTGATTCAAATAGATTATTAGCAAAGCGAAAGGTGAGAATATTCTGCAACATTTCTTTCGCGAGATAGTGATCAATGCGGTAGATTTGTCCTTCATTGAAAATCATCGCGAGATGATCGTCGATCGCGCGCGCAGAGAGCGCATCGTGTCCAAATGGTTTCTCGACAGCGATGCGTGTCCAGCCTTCATATGGGCCACATGGATCGGATAGATGCGAATTTTTGAGTTGCGTCGCGATTTTTGTATAAAATTCTGGTGCGACCGCGAGATAGAAGAGCTTATTGGCGCACACCCCCCACTTTGCATCAAGACGATCGAACGTCCTTTTTAATTCCATGTAGCTTTTATCTTCATCAAAATCCCCACTCTGAAATCCAAATCGTTCTAAAAAAGAATCGATTGTGGCGGTGTCGACTCCGGATGCGTGCATTGAGATAATTTCTCGCACATGGGTACGGAATTCCGCATCCCCCCACGGCCTGCGCGAAAATCCAATGACGCGGAACATATCCGGCAACTGCCCTTTGCGGTGCAAATGGAAAAGTGCAGGGACGACTTTGACCCGAGCGAGATCACCTGTCGCGCCGAATATACAAAGAATTGTCGGGACGTTCTGCTGCGGCTCGACCATGGCCGCATTATACCCGTCTGACCATAAAAGATTCCGGGCGACCGCATCCCCTTCGATGCGGTCGCCCTTGTTGTGCTCAGCGCTTCTTGCCCGGCCTGAGCGGCGCGACAGGCGCTGGCGGCGGATCCGCTTCGTCGGCCAGCAGTTTCATGATCTCAACTGCCTCCCGGCGACGAATCGGATCCCTGATACGGCTGAACTGCCGAAGGAGCTGGACGATTCCGGCCTCTTCGAGGAACTTTTCCCGCTTGAACCCCGGGTTTGTGGGATCGGCTCCAAGTCCCTTGGCAACCTGCCGGTGTCGTAGAG
>JACRFJ010000035.1 GCA_016217935.1 Candidatus Kaiserbacteria bacterium | reverse complement strand
GTGCATGTGCTCGATGGTACGCCAGAGGCGGCTCACAAGGTTGCACTTGTTGATGCAGTTCGCAATACGCTTAATCGTGGCCTCTGGATTCTCGGCATCCCTGCGCCCGAAAAGATGTAATTGTCCGTAAGAGCTGGCAGTGCTACATTGGCTGTCCACCGACAGGAGGTCGCCGTGGCAGCGAGATTGGAAGGCGAGGTTGAAGTGGGGACGCGCGACGCAATTCTTCAAGCGGCGCTGGAAGGGTTTCCGACGCGGATCACGATTTTCGAGGGTGGAGATACGCTGCGCGGGCAGAGCTGGCAGATGCTATGCCGCAACGAATTCGAGGTTATGTGGCGCCTGAAGGAAACGGGTTTTGAAGATGGTGCTGATCTGGCATGGGTGATTCCCGTGTCCAAGATGCCGGCCGACTTCGACCTGCGCGATCTTTCGTAAATCTCGGGGAGGGCAATGGCTGATGCATTTTCGTCGCATCAGCCTCTTCTTTTTGATACGATATGCAGAAATATGGCTGAAAAACCGCAAAAAACGGAGAATGCACTTCGTGAAGAGGAAACTCTGAAATTCTGGCAAGACAACAAGATTTTTGAGAAATCAGTCGAGAAAAGTGCTCCCAAGGGGGATTACATTTTTTATGATGGACCGCCATTTGCGACAGGACTCCCGCACTACGGTCACATCGTGGCATCGGTGATCAAGGACGTCGTACCACGCTTTTGGACGATGCGCGGCTACCGGGTGCCACGAGTATGGGGGTGGGATTGTCATGGGCTCCCGATCGAAAATATTGTCGAAAAAGAACTCGGATTTAAACACAAGAAAGACATCAAGACATTTGGCATTGCCAAATTCAACGAAGCATGCCGGGAGCGCGTGCTCACGTACGCGCATGAGTGGGAGAAGATAATTCCCCGCATCGGCAGATGGGCGGACATGAAAAACGCGTACCGCACGATGGACAAACCATTTATGGAATCCGTGTGGTGGGTCTTCAAGCAGCTCTACGACAAAGGCTTGGTCTACGAAGACTACCGCTCAATGCACATCTGCCCACGCTGCGAGACGACACTGAGTCAGCAAGAAGTTTCAGAAGGCTATAAGGATGTGAAAGACATTGCAGTGACGGTGAAATTTAAATTGAAGAATCCTGAAAAAATAGGCCTTTCGGGCGATGTCTACATGCTTGCGTGGACGACAACGCCGTGGACGCTTCCCGGCAATGTCGCCCTAGCTGTTAATGCAAATGAAACGTACAGGGTATTTTCCTGGGAAGGAGTTCAGTACATAGATATAAAAAAACCTGCATATTCGTATCCAGGACTCGATATTAAAGAATTTTCGGGTAAGGAACTTGTTGGCCTAGAATATGAGCCACCTTTTGACTACTACGTAAAGGACAAAAATCTCAAGAATCATGAGAACGGGTGGAAAGTGTATGCAGCGGATTTCGTAACGACCGATACGGGGACAGGAATCGCACACGAAGCGCCCGCATTTGGTGCCGACGACTGGGAGCTTCTGAAAAAAGTGAACCTGCCTTTTGTACAGCACGTCAATTACGACGGGACTTTCAAGCCGGAGGTAAAAGATTTCGGAGGGATGGAGGTGAAACCGCGCTCCGACGATGATTCGGTACGACTTGGCACCGATATTGCAGTATTGAAGTATTTACAGGAGAAAGGATTACTCTTTGCAAAAGAAAATATCACGCACTCGTATCCGCATTGCTGGCGCTGCGATACGCCGCTGCTTAATTACGCGACGAGTTCCTGGTTTGTAAAAGTCGAGGAGATTAAGCAGACGCTTTTACAGACCGCACAGGCAATCAATTGGTCACCAGCACATATCCAGGATGGGCGATGGGGCAAATGGCTCGAAGGGGCGCGCGACTGGTCCATCAGCCGTCAGCGTTTCTGGGCGAGCGTCATGCCAGTGTGGGTATGTGAGAAATGCAAAAAGCAGAGAGTATTTGGTTCCGCATTAGAACTTGAGGAGGCGAGCGGCAAAAAAGTCGAAGATCTGCATAAGCATATTGTCGATGAGATCACGGTGCCTTGCCCTGCGCTTGTCGAAGGGCGTGCGTGCGAAGGTATCATGCGCCGCGTCCCCGATGTGCTCGATACATGGTTCGATTCCGGCTCGATGCCCTATGGAGAACGGCACTACCCATTCGAGCGTAAAGAAGAGTTCGACAAGGTCTTCCCCGCGCAATTTATTGCCGAAGGTCTCGATCAGACGCGTGCGTGGTTCTACTACCTCCATGTGCTTGCCGGTGCGATTTTCCAGAAAAATGCATTCCAGAATGTGATCGTGAACGGCATCGTGCTTGCCGAAGATGGCAAGAAAATGTCAAAGAAATTGCAGAACTATCCAGACCCAATGGATGTAGTGGAAAAATACGGAGCCGACGCGCTTCGCTTCTACCTTCTGTCATCTCCGGTCATGCAAGCAGAGAATCTGAGTTTCTCAGAAAAAGGTGTCGATGATGTTTTGAAAAAGAATGTTCAACGACTCGGGAATGTCCTCGCTTTTTATCAGTTGTATGCAAATGATACTGTCCGTGATTTCAAGAGCGCACATATTCTCGATCAGTGGATTCTCGCGCGTCTTGCAGCACTCGTTGCAGAGACGACCGAAGGATACGAAAGCTACCAGCTCGACGCAGCGACTCGCCCGCTTTCGCTCTTCATTGACGATCTATCGGTGTGGTACGTACGTCGCTCACGCGATCGCATGAAAGAGGCGCCCATTCCGAGCGCAGTCGAGGGGCTCGCAACGCTTCAATACGTGCTCTATACGCTCTCGAAAGTCATGGCACCTGCAATGCCGTTTCTCGCTGAACATATTTTCCAGGCGGTCCGCGAAGGGGAAGACGAGGAGAGTGTTCATCTCGCGCACTGGCCCGAGCCCCTCGCGCATGACTCTGATGCGGCGATGCTCCTCACCCGCATGTTTGCAACGCGGCTCATCGTCTCGCAAGCACTCAAAGAGCGAGAAGACAAGAAACTACCCGTACGACAACCGCTGCAGAAAATCTCGATTGGACGCACCGATCTGTACTCGCAGGATACGCCGGGCATTGAGCAGTATCTCGAACTCATCAAGGACGAAGTGAATGTGAAAGAAGTAGACTTTACGAGTGAACCTGGCGTGCGACTCGATACTGTGGTGACCGAAGAGCTGCTTCAAGAAGGATTAGTTCGCGAAGTGCGACGTCTCCTGCAAGAGGCGCGCAAAATCGCAAAGCTAAGTCCAATGGATCTTGCAGAGCATGCGATCGTGTGTGCGCGCGCGGATGAGGTTGCGATTCTCACGCGCTATCTCGACGAGTTACAAAAAACAACGCGGGTTCGCCGGATCGAACTCATTGAAGGAGAAACAAAAGGAGTACAAATGATATGATATATCATATCAGTCACGTTCTCTGTATATCGTAACGGATTCATGTATCAGAAATATCACACGGAGGCGCTTGTGCTCGGGGGCAACGACGCAGGAGAATCCGATCGAACGCTTGTGCTGCTCACGCGCGATTTCGGACTCGTGAAAGCACGCGCGACCGCCGTGCGTTCCGAAAGATCAAAAATGCGCTACGCGCTCCAACACTATTCACGCTCGTATGTATCCCTCGTAAAGGGAAAACGCGGCTGGCGCGTCGCGGGCGCGACAGCAGTACGCATACCGTCGAGAGAGAGTGTAGGTATTTCGACGTTTGCTCGGATCGCTGAACTTGCGATGCGGCTGACAGGGTCCGATGAGAAAAATGAGTACCTTTTTGACGCGCTCGCCGAAGCCCATACCACTCTCCTGGATAAATACAGCAGTCAGACTGCTGTATTTCCGACGGTCGAGATCGTCTGCGTCGCACGAGTCCTTTTCGCCCTCGGCTATCTCTCGGCAGAGGCTCTTCAAACCACGCTTTTCACCCACACGGCCTATGGCGACGAGCACCTCCAGGAAGCAGAAGTGCTCAAGGAAACCATGCTCAAATCCATCAACCGCGCTATTGCGGAGACGCATCTCTAACGGTAATGTCAAAATACACATATGCTCGACATGTCTTTGATCAAACTCCCGCTTTCGATCTGCGAATCGGAGCGTATCGGCACGCTTACTTCGAGAGACGGTGAGAAATTTGATGTATACGTAGGTTTGAACAAGCACTATATTGCGCAGCTACGAGAAAGATCTCTCGATGACACGGACCTTGATTTGCAGAAAAATACTTCTGATAAGAAACGCTTCGGAGAAGGATCATACGAAGATTGGTATGCGAAAGAAAGAACGCCGTTTGCGCTCGTCGACAGCTCCGATCATTTAGCGGCACTCATGTGGTTCGGCCCTAAACCTCTTGGACGCAAGTCGCTCCGGTTTCTATCTACCGAAGAACTCGAGAAAGAGGGATCGCAAGAAAAAACAGAATGGCACACGATTGTTTATCGTGCGTACAACCCATTTCGAGGAAGAGGGCTCATGACTCCGTTTGCGAGAATGGTTATTGACGCGTACCGTACCGTATATCCGCACGTAAAACTCTGGGCAGGTATGAGCATGGACAACCCTGCGAGCATTGCGCTCGCTACAAAGCTCGGTTTCGTAATGCGCGACGATCTCTCAGATCAGAAAGATCGCTGGTGCACGATGGTGGATGGGTCGGGACGGCGGTAGAGTCATTGATTTTTTCTTTGGTCGAGCCACAGTTGCATTTCCATGCGGTTGCTTTCGGCCATGTGCTCGTATGCCTCCTTCTCGCTGATTGGGGGGATAAATGGCCGCAGTACCTTAAGTTGTATGCCTTCGTGTTTGTCGAAAAATTGTGCAACGGGAACAATGTGTACTCCTAGATTTGCTGCAATCACGTATCCACCCGTTTTGAATGGGTCAAGGTCATAGGGACCAAGCCCGCTGTATTTTCCGCTTGTCCCTCCCTCAGGAAAATTCACGATTGCTGCATTCGAATGTTTTCCTAGCGCTTCTGCCGTCTGCTTTAGCAGGAATGCGGTTCTCCCCCCTGGGATTTCCAGAGACGCTGGCGGCACGTGGATAAATCCCGCCGCTGAGTGGATCTGGCCAAATACACGCGGGAAGTCTTCAGATACATAATAGAGATTGTCCCCAAGGACGCTCGATACAGGATGTAGAGCAGCGAAGTACATCGGGTATGGGTACATCGCATCGTAATTCGGGATATCAACCCCAATGTCAGCTCGCGGGTCAGTCGCTGTCAGTTTGTATGCACCAAAATGATTGGTCGCGATGAGAACCGGGGTACCTTTCGGGAGAGTCTGCAAGAGCTCTTGTCCTTCAACGATTTTCGAGCGGAGGCGCATCGCAATCTCGCGAAGTACCGTCTGCGTTCTTTCATGTACGTAATCGGGATTACTGACGTGATCCACAGAATCTCTGAGGTAGCTGATTTGCTCACGTTGTATACCAGCGAATGCCTCTTGTGCCCACTGTTCGCCAAGTACGTTTTTCTCAATTTTCTCTCTTATCGCGGTTTCTTTTGGGTCAGTTTGCGATTTCTTTTTTACGACAGCGTTTATGTAGCTCGGGTCGTTGCGATTCAGCTGCATACTCATTTTTTCCATACGGTGTACATCAGATGAGCAACAGCATATCATGAAGCCACAAGAATCGATCATCTCGATCCTCAGGCATGCGTGATATTATTTCGGGATGCCAGAGCAGGAGCCCTCGGAACACGAGCGAGAAAAAGTAGAGCGACTGCGACGTGCGATGTACAGTCGCAAACTCTCGGAAAATTTAAAACCCCGTGATCGTCGGGTACTCGATCTCACACCGGAAATCGTAGGAGACGATTGGAAAAAAGAAGAGCCACAAACGCCTGGTCTTACCGTGGCGCCCCGCCTCATCGGCGTCGCACGCTCGCTTTTGTGGTGGATTTTGATCGGCTCGGTGCTCTTTTTCATCGCGGCGATCGGTATCTTTGCATATTACTTTGCGTTCGGCCAGGGGTCGCTCTCTGCCAATCCCCGCAATATTGATATTTCTGTGCAAGGACCACCGCAAGTTGCTGGCGGCGAGCCGACGGCATTGCAGATAGCTGTGGTGAATCGAAACCGTGTTCCAATCGAGCTTGCGGAACTTGTGATTACCTATCCTGAGGGGACACGTGCGCTCGCAGATCAATCCGATGTGAAAACATCGTGCTCATCTATAGAAGGTGAGGCGGGCGGCGCATACGATCTGAGGCGACAGCGCATCTGCCTCGGGACGATCGAAAGTGGTGGAAGAAAGCAGGGGAAAATATCGGCACTGTTTGCCGGCACGACAGGATCACACGCTGATGTGAAGGTGGAGCTCGAGTACCATGTGCAAGGTTCGAGTGCGGTATTCGTTGCCTCAACGAATTACACACTCGCATTCAGCTCTTCACCACTTGCGGTTTCGATCGATGGCAATAGCCAAACGGTCTCTGGTCAGCCACTCCAATTTACGATCAACGTAGCGTCGAACGCAAACGCATCAATGAAAGATGTCCTGCTCTCGATCGACTATCCGTTTGGATTCAAATTTACGAGTGCGACGCCCTCACCGCGCCCCGGCGGGGGAGCCTCAGAGCAGCTCTGGGCGCTCGGTGATCTCGCGCCGGGACAAAAGAAATCGGTGTCGATTCAGGGAGTACTGACGGGAGAGCAGGGAGACAATCGAGTGTTTAGGCTCTCTGCCGGCACGCGCACATCCGAGAATGCAACGAGAATTGAGACGAAACTTGCCGACAATACATATACGCTCCAAATCTCACAGCCGTTTTTGGGTCTTGCAGTGATGGTGAATGGGTCCGACAAAAGCGCGGTTGTTGCTCCCGGGGACAACGTCGCGGTGTCGATCGCGTATCAGAATAATTTACCCGTCGAAATTACTGATGCGGTGATCGTCGCGCGACTCACCGGCACCGGAATCGATGGATCGACCGTGCATGTAATCGATGGCTTCTACCGGTCATCCGACGATGCAGTACTCTGGGACAAAACGACAACGAGCGGGAAGTTTGCCTCACTTGCTCCGGGCGCGCGCGGTGTCGTCACGTTTAATTTCTCTGCACCAGAATCCGACGCACTGAAGAGTGCATCCGATCCCTCCATCGATATCAGCGTAAATGCCGCAGGAAAGCGTCTCTCGGAAGCGGGGGTGCCGCAGAATCTGCAATCGGCATCGCGCCAACAGGTAAAGCTTGCGACCGATCTGCAAATCTCGTCGCAGGCGCTCTATTATGCGAACCCGTTCGGATCGAGCGGTCCGATCCCGCCCAAAGCGGGAGTCGAAACAACATACGCGCTCGTCTTCACGGTGACGAACACGACCAACAAAATCAAACATGCAAAAGTGACGGCCACACTACCCAATTATGTCCGCTGGATTGGTTCGCATGCACCGTCGACTGAGAAGCTTGCGTTCAACCAATTCGACGGCACGTTCACATGGGACGTCGGCGACATCGCACCGAATGTTGGGTTGAATAGCACTCCGCCACGACAGATTGCAATCTCGATCGGACTCACGCCATCGGTGAGCCAGATTGGCTCGCAGCCGGTCCTTGTTCGTGAAGTCACTCTGAGAGGTGAAGACGAAGCGACGAGCGCATCAATCACGAAAACAGCTGCTCCCGATGTGACCACAAATCTCACACAAGTCGGGAAATCATCATCGAATTCGGTCGTCGGTACCGACCCAGGGTTCAGTCTGGGGGGTGCAACCATAGTTAAGTAAAGGGATTTTTTGAGGTACACTCGTCTTCATGACAGAGGTCACAATGGACAAGATCGTTTCTCTCGCGAAACGCCGTGGGTTCATCTACCCTGGCAGCGAAATCTATGGAGGACTCTCGGGTACATGGGATTACGGGCCGCTCGGAGTCGAATTGAAAAACAATATCAAAAATCTCTGGTGGCGGATATTTGTCCAAGATCGCGACGACATGCTCGGTCTCGACGCTGCAATCGTCATGAATCCGGACGCATGGAGGGCGAGCGGCCATGTCGCGGGGTTTGCTGATCCTCTTGAAAACGGGAAGATGTTTAACACGATGTTCACAACGTCTGTCGGTACGGGGGTCGATGCGATAACTGTGTATCTGCGACCCGAAACTGCAGGGGGGATCTTTGTGAATTTCAAAAATGTGGTCGATAGCTTTCATCCGAAATTACCGTTTGGCATTGCGCAGATCGGCAAGGCATTTCGCAACGAGATTGCGCCGCGCGATTTCGTTTTCCGCTCACGCGAATTCGAGCAGCTCGAGATCGAATATTTTGTACGTCCAACTGAATGGGAAAAAGCATTTGGTGAGTGGCAGAAGAATCAAATTATTTTCGCGGAAACAATCGGTCTCGCGCTCTCACATATAAAACAAGTGGAGGTCTCACCCGAAGATCGCGCGCATTATTCGAAACAGAGCGTCGATACGGAATTCGTCTACCCCTTCGGGCAGAAAGAATTGTGGGGACTTGCGTATCGCACCGATTACGACCTCGCGGCACACGCAGAGGCGTCGGGTGTGGACCTCTCGTATCTCGACGAGATCACAGGGGAACGATTTATTCCGCATGTCGTCGAGCCGTCATTTGGCATCGATCGTACCGTGCTCGCACTTCTTGTTTCCGCATATGCCGAAGATGCATTGGGAGGTGAAGCGCGCACGTACCTCAAATTCAATTCTGCAGTAGCACCGGTGAAAGCCGCGGTCTTCCCGCTTCTTAAAAATAAGCCGGAGCTCGTGGCGAAAGCGCGCGAGGTATACGGAATGTTGAAAAAAGATATTCCTCAAATTATGTGGGACGACAATGGCAATATCGGGAAACGCTATCGCCGACAGGATGAAATCGGCACACCGTATTGCATCACGATCGACTTCGACACGCTCGGCGATCCTTCAACGGGCTCAGGACAGGGGAGCTCTCTGAAAGACACTATTACGATCCGCAACCGCGACACAGGCGAGCAAGAACGAGTCTCGATTAACAGTTTAGCGTCCCGTATCGCATAGTGCGCGAAGCTGCGGTACCGCCATGAGGTGGGACCTTCTATCCGTTTTGGAGCTGCTATCGAAGGAACACCCACATGCGTGGAACACCCTTCACGTTACCTCAGTTTGCCCGGATCGCGGTCGCGATCCGGGACCCTTCTTTTTTAAGTGAAGCATTGAGTGTTGGGAGGTGTTGGGAGGTTTCACCTCCCAACACGAGCACGAAGCGGCGTATGCTGCGGAATGTACGTAGCAGGCAAAATGATGACTCCAGATTCCAATCGTATATTGGGATGTTGAGCCATGGGAATTCGGCAAAATTAAAAACAGCCCTCCTTCGAGGTTCTTTTTAAAGCAGGCGGTTGTGCTAGGATTCGCAACATGGAGGATCGTGAGCTCTCTATTTCAATAACGACAGGCACAGTCATCAAGGCGGTCTGCATTCTTGCCGCCGCATGGCTCATATTCTTCCTTCGTGATGTTGTCCTCATTGTGCTGACCGCAGTCGTGATTGCTTCCGCACTCGAGCCGGGCGTGCGGGCGCTCGTACGGCGACGTATACCGCGCGTTGTTGCGGTACTTGCGATTTATGCGCTCATGATCGGGGCATTCTTTGTGCTCTTTTACTCGTTCTTTCCATCGGTCTTGAAAGATTTTGCCACGTTCGCTTCGTCACTCCCGACATATCTCGACACGTTCGCACACAGTGAAGCGGTCGATACGTATACCAATATCCTCGGCCTCCCATCACCCGCATCGATTTCAACGGCCGATTTCATGGACGGCTTTCGCGGCATATTCAATTTTGGGGCTTCATCTGCGGGGCCCTTGAATGCCGCGGGGAGAATTCTTGGAGGTCTCCTCTCGTTCATCCTGATCATGGTGTTTTCTTTTTACTTCGCGCTTCAGGAAACGGGCGTTGACGATTTCCTGCGTATCGTGGCGCCCAAAAAACACCAGTCGTACGTGCAGGATCTCTGGCGTCGCTCGCAGCACAAAATCGGACTCTGGATGCAAGGTCAGCTTGTCCTCGCGGTTTTGATTGCTGTCTTGGTCTACCTCAGTCTCACCATCCTCGGTGTTCCACACGCGCTCGTGCTTGCGCTCATCGCTGGGCTCTTCGAGCTTATTCCGGTATTCGGCCCGATTCTCGCCGCAGTGCCTGCGGTCATCATTGGATTTGTATCGGGGGGTGCGTTTTTCGGACTTGTGATTGCCGGGGTCTACATGCTTATTCAGCAATTTGAGAATCACCTCATCTATCCGCAGGTGGTGACGCGCGTCGTCGGCGTCCCGCCGCTCCTCGTGATCTTGGCTCTTATCATAGGCGCGGAGCTTGCAGGGGCTCTCGGAGTGATTCTCTCAGTCCCCGTTGCCGCGACCCTGCAGGAGCTCGTGAAAGATTTTGAACGTGGACGTCTCGCAGAGCATACTTCATAGTCATGGGCCGCCCGTTCTATCTCACGACCACGCTCCCGTACGTAAATGCCGATCCCCACATTGGCTTCGCGCTCGAAATGGTGCAAGCCGATATTCTTGCACGGTACCACACCCTCATTGGTGATGAGGTTTTTTTTAATACCGGCACCGACGAGCATGGACTCAAAATCTACCAGCGTGCGATCGAAGAGGGGAAAGATCCGCAGGCATACACCGATGAGTACGCAGCGAAATTCCGCAGACTCAAAGAAAAACTCAACCTGCACCCCGACTTGCATTTCGTTCGCACAACCGATCCCGATCACAAAGAAGCAGCACAGGAAATGTGGCGGCGATGCCTTGCGAAAGGAGACATCTACAAAAAGAAATACAAAGGACTGTATTGTATCGGCGATGAGATGTTCCTCAAAGAAAGTGATTTGGTCAATGGGAAATGTCCAAATCATCCGACAATGGACCCGATCGAGATCGAGGAAGAAAATTATTTCTTCCGACTGAGCACATATCAGGACAAGATCCTCGGCTATTTGCACCGAGAAAGTTCTGTTGTACCGAATTGGCGTCGCGAAGAAGCGATCAAATTCGTCGAGCGCGGGCTTGAAGATTTCAGTATTTCGCGCGACAAAGCGCGGCTCACGTGGGGTGTGCCCGTACCAGATGATGAGAACCAAGTCATGTATGTGTGGTTTGACGCACTCACCAATTACATCTCGACCCTTGGATGGCCCTTCGACTCCGCTCAGGGTAAACCGGACGATTTTGAAAAGTACTGGGAGAGAGGATTTACGCTCCAGCTTGCGGGCAAAGATCAAGTACGATTTCAATCAGTAATGTGGCAAGGCATGCTCATGTCGGCCGGGCTCAAGAATACGGACAGAGTTTTTTATCATGGGTTCATTACCTCAGGTGGACAGAAGATGTCAAAATCTCTCGGCAACGTGATTGATCCGATCGCGATCGTCGAAGAATATGGCATCGATGCGCTCCGGTACTTCCTCGCGCGGCACGTGCACCCCTTTGACGACAGCGACGTCACGATGGGGCGCTTCAAAGAAGCGTACAATGCGGATCTCGCCAATGGACTCGGCAATCTAACGGCACGCATCATAACGCTCGCTGAGAAGAATCTGCCAGAACCGATTCAGCGACCTGAGGCAGTCGGATTTCCGAAAGAATACACCGACGCGATTGAGCAGTACGAATACAACCGTGCGCTTTCGTATGTCTGGGAGCGCATCCAGAAGCTTGATCGACGAATCACGGAGGAAGAACCATTCAAGCTCGTAAAGACTAATCCAGAGAAGGGGAGGATTCTGATTGCGGAATGTGCAAGCGAACTCTACGCGATTGTCCGCATGCTCAATCCATTCATGCCGGAAGCCAACGAAACAATCAAAAAAGCGATTCTCGAAAACAAGAAACCGCCGAATCTCTTCCCGCGCAAAGAATAATTATCCCAATGTCCTTGAGAACATTAGAATAAGCATGAAATACTTCGATGCACATACGCATGTGAATTTTGTTGCATACGACGAAGATCGTGAGGCGACGATCATGCGTGCGAAAGACAGAGAGGTTGTGATGAACGTCGTTGGAACGCAAAAAGACACCTCTGCATCAGCGGTCGCGCTTGCCGAAAAGTACGATAATGTCTACGCAACAATCGGGCTGCATCCGGTGCACACCGCAAAGTCGTATCACGACGAAAAAGAGCTTGGTGAGGGCGGAAAGGAATTCACATCCCGCGGCGAACTTTTAGATGAGTCGTTCTATGAAAAGCTTGGTAGTGATCCGCGTGTCATCGCAATAGGGGAATGCGGACTGGATTACTATCGAGTTGATGAGACCACAAAGGACATTCAAATAAAGGCGTTTGTCGGGCAGATCGAGATCGCCAACAAGTTGGGTAAGCCGCTTATGCTCCACATCAGAAATGCGTACGATGATGCGCTCGAGATTTTGAAGGCGCACGCGAAGGTGAAAGGGGACACGCACTTTTTCGCCGGAGATTGGAATACTGCGAGAAAGTTTCTCGACTTTGGGTTCACACTCTCGTTCACAGGAGTGATCACATTCACGCACGACTATGACGAGGTCATCAAAAACACGCCGCTCGACATGATTCTCTCGGAGACGGACGCGCCGTATGTGACGCCTGCTCCGCATCGCGGCAAGCGCAACGAACCCGCGTACGTCGAGCATGTCGTGAAGCGCATTGCCGAGATACGGGGCGAGGATGAGGTGGCTGTGGCTGAGCAGCTTGCACGAAATGCTGCGCGGGTGTTTCATATAACTCATGGATAAAATAATTGGTGTCATCGTGCTATTACTTCTGATCGGTGGGGGTGTTTACTATTTCAAAACGCATCCGTCTCTGCGAAATTCCGCACCGAGCACTCAGCAGGCGGATTCTGGTACGCATTCGGTCTCGTGGCAGTTTGCTGCAGCAGGAACCGATGAGAGTACAAGTGCCCCAAAGAATAAAGTGACCGTCGTGATCGACGGGACTTCGCATGACGCAGGGACGTACGTCGGCCCATGCTTTGAAATCGGGAGGGTCGCAGGAGTCAATGACATTGATCTTCGAGAGGACGAGCTTGCTGGCGCATACTGCTGGTTTGCAGGTGGCGGCGACGAGGTCGGCGTTTTTAGCGAAAACGGTAAGCTCGTGGTCAAGCATGGAGAGCTCGGTGAGCCAACGGCGGAGTCCGCTGCGTTTCGTGGCAACTTCACAACACTTTTCGAAGTGAGCAAGTAACTCTCGCTTTGTTGCGGGGCTGAAATGCTTGTGATAAAGTCTCTCGACGTATGGTAGTTGCAGCAGAGATCGAACGTACAGAAACCGATAGTGAATCGGCGATTTCCCGCATCTACGAAGTCGGATACCACGTTGTGCCAATGATCGCCGAGGATCAGGTCGAGAAAATTGTGAGCGAAATCAGAAGCGCGATTGAACAGGCAGGCGGATCGTTCATCGCGGAGGGCGCGCCCTCGCTCACCAAGCTCTCGTACGACATCGAGACGAAAGAAAATGGCAAGAAAATGTGGCACGACCGCGGCTATTTCGGCTGGATAAAGTTCGAGTCGACACCAGACGCCGCGCGTATGCTCGAAGAGATGCTCCGCCGTCACCCGAGCATCTTGCGATGCATCGTTTTTCAGACGGTGCGCGAGGAAACGCGTGCGCGACTCAAGGTCCCGACGATCCGAGAGGTAAAGCGTACGGACACAATCAAATCGACACCACGACGCGAAGAAGCGGCAGCGGGGCCTGTCTCTGAAGAGGATCTCGATAAAGCGATTTCTGACCTCACGACCGAATAAATATGTACATCAACAAGGCAATTCTCTTTGGCAACCTCACGCGCGATCCCGAACTGCGTGCACTGCCGAGCGGTATGAATGTCTGCAATTTCTCGATTGCGACCAATCGAGTGTACAAGGATCGCGATGGCAAGAAACAGGAACAGACTGATTTCCACAACATTGTTGTCTTTGGTCGTCAGGCCGACACTGTCTCGCAGTATTTGAAGAAGGGGAGCTCCGCGTACATCGAAGGCAGGATGCAGACACGTAGCTGGGAGCAGAATGGTGAGAAGAAATATCGCACAGAAGTTGTGGCGGACAGCGTGCAATTCGGCCCACGCGGCTCAGGAGGCGCCCGTTCGACAGGCTCAGGACAAGCAGGCGGTCGCGATAGCGAGGTTGAACCTGTTGAAGCTCAGGGCGCGGGTATTGAGTATCCAAAAGATGATATAAACCCTGACGACATTCCGTTTTAGTCTATGAGCAACATTTTGACGCAGAATGATATTCAGCATGTCGACTACAAAGATGTCGATTTGCTCAAGCAATTTGTAAACCCACACGGCCGCATCATGAGCAGAAAGCGCACCGGTCTCACCGCCAAGCAGCAACGTGCAGTCGAAGCCGCAATCAAGCGCGCGCGCTTCATGGGTCTTCTCCCGTACATACAGAAATAAAAAGGTAGGTTCTCATTTTAATGGGAGCGAGCTGGTCCATGATTTTGGTTGCACACTAGGAACCGTCATTGTAAAGTGCGGGCCGGCACTTGAAGCCGGGTCGAACATAAGGATGTGACATGTCAGCACCTCAATCCGCGGCTGCGCGTGCGCAACTGCATGTGGTGACTCCCGTGCTCGCGGAGAGTCGCACGTATCAGATCGGCGACGTTCTGGTGCCGTCAAAACTGGCACCCCAGTTGCAGCGGCAGCTCGTCTACGCTCACTTCAATGCAAAGACGCAGACAGCGACGCTGTTGCTCGCCACATGCGCGTGGCTCTCGTATGGCAACGACTTCGGGCAATTCGAGGTCGCCCCCGGCGAGAAGCATGTGTTTGCCCTCGGGGCTAAGCGCATGGATGGGGGCACATACGATGCAACAAATACAAACATGGCCATCGAGGTCGTCAGTATCGATGAGAGCGGCCAGATGACAGTCGCTCAGCAGCTCGAGGTCCAGTAGGACGACGTTGCGTCATACCGATGAGAGCGGAAGCCCCGGCGCAAGCTGGGGCAACTTTTTTGGAGAGACAAATATTTCTACATGATTCCACCCCGATACCACAAAGCCTACAGATTTGGCTACAGGGCGGACGTACTTTCTTACACACGCTCCACGTACTCTCCTGTTTCTGTGTTGATGCGAATGACGTCGCCTTGCTTTACGAACATCGGGACATTGAGCGTGGTTCCCGTTTCGAGCTCGACCACTTTTGATCCGCCTTGCGCAGTGTTGCCGCGCACGTCGGGCGGTGCCTCTGTTACTTTCAACTCAACTTTGATCGGCAATTTGACGCGAAAGAGCTTTTCGTCGAACCACAGAGTATCGACTGCAGTGTTCGGCTTCAGAAACTTGCCGGATTCGCCAATTTTTCGATCGTCCAAAGAAAATCGCTTCGATTTGTCACTTCCTTCGTGGAAAAACCACTCACCGTTTCGCTCATAGATAAAAACAGCAGGCTTTGTCTCAATCTCCGCTTCTTCGAGTTTGTCGCTTTGCTGGAACGAGTATTCGATCACGTTCCCTTTGATGATGTGACGAAGTTTTGTCTGGTTGACGGGGCGGCGCTGCTGCTTTTTCATAATGTTGTTCCACGTGCAGACATACGGCTCGCCATCGACAATGACTGCAACACCCGGTTTAATATCGTTGTAACTCAACATATCGCGGTATTCTATTCAAAAATACCACTTTGTCCAACGAGGCTATTCTTCTGCGCTTGATCCGGAAGATTTCGATGTGCCGCCGTCTTGCAGTGCTTTGCGGATGTCTTTAAGCAGCTGGTTTAATACGGGTTTGTTTTCGCGGAGGAATGTGCGTGCGGCATCGTAGCCGCGACCAAGTTTGGTTTCGCCCCCGCCTGCCGGACGTGCGGGAATCGAATATGAACCACCCGAAGATTTCTCGACAAATCCAAATTTCTCTCCGAGCGCAAGCGCTTCACCTTCGCGCGAAATTCCTTCGCCGTAGAGCATGTCGAACTCAGTCTGGCGAAATGGTGCTGCGACTTTATTTTTTACGATCTTGACGCGGTGTCTGCCGCCCACTGTCTCATCGCCTTTTTTGATTTGCGCAATGCGGCGGATATCGATGCGTACCGACGTATAGAATTTGAGCGCTTTGCCGCCTGGGGTCGTCTCGGGATTACCAAACATCACACCGATCTGCATGCGGATTTGATTGATGAATATGACGACGGTCTTGGTCTTCGAAACGATCGCGGTGAGCTTTCTCAATGCCTGCGACATGAGACGCGCTTGTTTGCCGACATGCTGCGCACCCATGTCACCCTCGATTTCATCTTTGGGCGTGAGTGCCGCGACCGAGTCGATTACGATGACATCGATCTTTCCGGAGCGCACGAGCGATTCGACGATTTCGAGTGCCTGCTCACCGGTGTCTGGCTGCGAGACAAGCAGTGAGGTGATATCAACACCGATTTTTCTCGCGTATTCAGGATCGAGTGCGTGCTCGGCATCGATGAAGGCGCAGATACCGCCTTTTTTCTGCGCTTCAGCGACAGCGTGGAGGGAGAGCGTCGTCTTGCCTGAACTTTCGGGTCCGAAGATCTCAATAATACGTCCACGGGGGAGCCCGCCGATGCCGAGTGCCCAGTCGACGCCAATCGAGCCTGTCGGAATCGCATTCACATCGACTTTCGGCTGGGCGCCAAGCATCATGATTGAATCATCGCCAAACTTCGTCTTAATGTCGGAGAGTGCACGCTCAATATCTTTATCTGATCCGGTGCCTGTCTGTTTCGGCGCAGCTTTTTCTTTTTTTGTCGCAAGTGCCATGAGGATACGTGATTAGTTACTATATGGTCTCTAGTATAACGAATGACCCCATGCGCGCTACTGCACTGTGGAGGAAGCAGTTGTGCCGCTCGGGCTCGATGTCGCAATCGGAGAAGGAGGATGTTCTTCGGAAGGCACGTAGACGATTTGGAGTGTTTTGTGTGTGGTACGGCCATAACGATCTTCCGCATCGAGCACAATGCGGTTAAGACCTGGCGCGAGCAGGTACGGTTCTTCAAAATCCCCGCTTTCTGTCACGGGGATCTCTTTGCCGTTCATCGAGAGCTTCGCGATACGGCTCGCATTACCGGAGACGACAATGAATGAGTCATGTACTTCCTGCACTCCTGAAGAGACATTGATACGCGGCCCGTAGATGATCCCGCGCGCTTCGTAGTAGGCGTAGCCAACAATGATGATGAAAAAAATAGCGAGCACAATTTTCGTAAGCCTGCTATCTCTGTAGGGGAGCATAAGAGGAAGAGTTACTGTATCGTTCGTCGGTTTTCGGAGTCGCTGTCTGCCGTTGCTGCGGCAGCGCGGCCTCTCGGCCCGTCGGCCTGCGAGACACTCCGAAAACCGACGCGCGTACAATAAAAAGAAGGGGGGTTAGAAAATGCAAAATGCGTCATACGCCTTCAGGATTTTCCTCAACGGATTCATCCGCGAGCTCATCTGCGTTGTCCGCTCTCTGGCCGGACAGGCCCGGGCCTGGCACACCGATCACATCGCGCGGTTTTGCGCCGTCGGCAGGGCCGATGACGCCGCGTTCTTCGAGGATGTCCATGAGTCTCGCTGCGCGCGCGTAACCTACTCCGAGCTTGCGCTGCAGGTACGATGTGGAGGCCTTGCCCGCCTCAATGACCGTGCGTTTCGCCTCGGGGTAGAGTTCATCATCTTCCTCATCATTGACAGACATCGATGCGAATAGTGGATCGGTTCCACCGCCCGCGCCTCTTTCGGCTTGTCCGGCCAGGGTGAAATCAATCTCACTCAGAATTTCTGAATCATTGTGCTTCGCGATGTGCGCAACCACGCGTTTCACTTCATCTTCGGAGATGTACGGTGCCTGGATGCGGCGCGGCTTCGACATCTCTCCCGAGAGGAAAAGCATGTCGCCAGCACCCAAGAGCTTTTCGGCGCCGCCCGTGTCGAGGATCGTACGCGAGTCGATCTGCGAAGCGACCTGGAATGCGACACGCGCGGGGATGTTCGCCTTGATGAGACCCGTAATAACTTTGACAGATGGTCGCTGGGTCGAAAGCACCAGGTGAATGCCAATCGCGCGGCTCATCTGCGCGAGGCGCACGATGCCGCTCTCGAGTTCTCGCGGATACGCACTCATGATATCAGCCAGCTCGTCGATTATGAGAACGATGTAGGGCATTGCTTCCGGCATGGGCTTCTCGCCTTCATTTTTGGCGAGCGCTGGAGCGACGACATTCTCGTGATAGGAGGCGATATCGCGAACGCGTTCAGTTTCCAGGATGTTGTATCGTCGTTCCATCTCTTTGGCGAGCCATTTAAGTGCAAGAATAGCTTTTTTCGCATCGGTGATGACCGGTGTGAGCAAATGGGGGATTGTGTTGTACATGGTGAGCTCAACTCGCTTGGGATCGACCATGATGAAGCGGAGACGCTCGGGCCCGCAACGGTAGAGGAGTGAGACGATGAAATCGTGGATTGCAACCGATTTTCCGGCACCAGTTGTACCTGCGACGAGAATGTGTGGCATACGAGCGAGATCCGCAAAATGTGGCTGCCCCGTGATCGATCGACCGAGCGAGAGGAGGAGCGGCTTGTCGGATCCCGCAAATGATTCGTCGGCGACGAGTGGCCCGAGACCGAGCGTCGTTCGCGCGATGTTAGGTACTTCGATACCGACGAGCGCTTTCCCAGGTATTGGTGCTTCGATGCGCACTGGTGCGGCGGCGAGCGCGAGCTCGAGGTTGCTCTGCAGTGCGACGATTTTCGAAAGCCTGACACCTTCTGCAGGCTTCATTGCGTAGCGCGTCACGGTAGGGCCAATCGATGCTTCGTCCATCTCCACTTGAATACCAAAGTTTTGCAACGTACGTTTGATGATATTCATGTTGGCCTTCACATCGCCAACCTCGGGTTTACCCTTGTTCTTCGCGAGGAGTGCTGGTGGCGGGGGATTGTACGCGCTCCCTGTTGCGGCAATGATTGGGAATCCCTCAACGTTCTCTATTTTCTCGGAGAACTTTCTGATCGTTGGTTCCTTTTGTTCCGCAACCTGCGCATTCCCGTCAAGGTGTGCGTTCTCATCGGCATCTTCCTCTGGGAGGCCGACGACCGGTACATCGTTGATTGATTGAGGTTCGAAATCACCGTCGACCTTCGTGGCAAACCACGAACGAATCTGCGCGATGAGTGAGCCGAGGTGGATATCGAATGCAATCACAAGTGCGGCAACAATAAACGCAATCAAGAACACGACAGTTCCAGTCGTGTCTATCGCCGCGGTCATGGGGTCCGAGACGTAGGCGCCCAAAATTCCGCCTCTCCCGGGGAAGGAGAGGTTGACGAGACCAAGACCCGCGAGGAGAAAAATCGCCATGCTCGCGAGCTGAATCCATCCAAAGCTGCGCTCGAGCGAGCGGAAGATCAAAACGGCGAGAAGCACCAGAGAAAGCGGCAAGAGAAGGTATCCAATACCCAGAAGCCATGTGAGTGCAGCAAAGAGCGTCTCTCCGACGCGCCCTCCGATGCTGAATTCTGCAAGGACAAGAAAGCCCGCCATTGCAACAAAGAATATGGCGAAGACACCACGGAGTGCTTCAGAGCTCACATGCCGCGCAACACTCTCGTCATCGGAGTCTTTTTTCTTAGCGTTTTTTCGTTTTTTTTCTCGCTCACTGTCTTTCATGCGGACATCATAGCACGGGCCTATAGGATACGTTTCCGAGAATTTCGCAGGATTAGAGCGCTAGATTTGCTCGTATCGATACAGCGGCACGACGTTGCGTTCTGTCCGTGTCCTCTATATAATTCCAGTCATTCTGAGTGTCCGAGACAGATAAAGGACAACTGGGAATATAAAATGGACGATATAAAGGACGTACAAAGGACTGATCAGGTCTCTCGTCTCATGGACAATTCGAGTGTCCGTACCAATCCTTTTGGAGAAAACAGATCTGCAGAGCGCTTGTATCGTCGCGCAGAGCGTATTGTTGTTGCTCTGCATTTACTTACGAAACATATTTCAGAAAACGAGTCAGTGCGTATGTCGCTTCGCGCAGAATCTGCAAAGCTTCTGCCTGCAGTGCTTGATCTGAGAGATGAGATGCGCGCTTTACACTCCCAAAGAATTGTAGAAGTTCAGTCGCAGATTCGGCATATCTCTTCACTCGTGCGGATTCTGGCAGCCTCAGGTTTTATCTCAATGCAAAATACGCAGGTAATGCTTGAGGCACTCGACGAACTCGGATCATTCCTCGTTGCTGCTCAGAGATCCAGCTTCTCCGAGAGCGTCAGCATTTCTCGGGATGATTTCCTGGATACGCGGACAACGCACAGTTCTCGGGATCGAAGCAGCCGTCACATCAAAGACATAGAGAACACGAGCGTAAAGGACTCGCCTATGATATCGGACGGTAGCCCTGTGTCCTTGGTGGGAGCGGATATAAATGGACACAGAGGAAATCAGAGAACGCAGAATATCCTTGATGTTCTCAAGTCGGGTGGCCTATTAAGTATAAAGGACATATCGTCGCATTTGCCGGAATATAGCGAGAAAATGATCCAGCGAGAGCTTTTTGGGCTCGTTTCCCGAGGTTTAATAAAAAAAACCGGCTTGAAACGCTGGAGCAAGTACGCCATTGCGTAGGGAATGGGACCATAAGTAATCTACATGGTCAATATCTGAATACACCATGAAAATCCGCTGAAATATAGGCCCCTTTTGCACGTCACCATGATTGACTCCGCCTCTTGCGTGGAGTATTGTGCTCCGGCGATAGCTGCAGCTAGAAAAGTGCCGAAATGTCGGCTTTTTTGGCAACAAGTTATCCACAAAACACCTCAGAGGGTTAAAACGCGTACTGAGACTATCAGTATATAATTGCGCTGATGCACCTATGGGTGCATTACGCAGAAGCGAATGCGCCCTGTGTCGTTCTTTGACATTTGCATAGTGAAACAACATTGTGGGTGTCGCACACCCGATCATGGATGTACATCCATGAGGCATCCTTCATAAGATTAATGAAGGATATACCGTACGCAGTACATATTCGGTTATGGAAGCACACACTGAACGACCCTTTCCCATCTTGCTGCTAATCCCTTGCTCCCGCCTGCTTCGGCAGGTACGTCGACCATTAGTAAGGAGCACCGGGGCTAGCAATACATTATTAGTTTTTCGTTTTCATCATTTAACGATGGAAGCGAGAACACACAACATATAGATACTCTCGTCGAAAGAGTATGTGTATGGTCCGTATCTTTCTATATATGTAGAAGGAATCGGATACAAAGGTCAAAACAAACTATGAGTAAAGCATTAGCAACAAAGAATGTTGCGGCAGTGCTCTTGGGTCTCGGTATGATCCTTTCGACGTTTGCACTCGCCACTCCGGCGAAGGCGGATGTTATCTCGGATCTCCAGGCTCAGATTCAAGCATTGCTTGCACAAATCGCGGCGCTGCAGGGTGGCTCGTCCACTCCGTCGGCCGCGTGCTTCACCTTCACGCAGAACCTCAAACAAGGTTCAACGGGTGGTGAGGTTATGCAGGTCCAGAAATTCCTCAACAGCATGGCGGACACCCGCGTAGCTGCGTCGGGCGCTGGATCTCCGGGCAACGAAACATCGACCTTCGGTCCTGCGACCAAAGCTGCGGTGGTTAAGTTCCAGGAGAAGTATGCGGCGGACATCCTCACTCCGGTCGGCCTCTCAAGGGGCACCGGTAATTGGCTGGCTTCCACGCGTGCGAAAGCGAACGCGCTCTGCGCTTCGAACCCGAATCCAGGCCCGACTCCGGGTCCGGTCACGGGCGGTAACGTCATGATTGCTGCTGGTACGCAGCCTGCGAACTCGCTTGCGCCACAAAGCGCTGCGAGCGTTCCGTTCACGACATTCACGCTCACGAACAACGGCTCTGCCGCGGTAACGGTCAATAGCGTTACGGTTCAGCGTGGCGGTCTTGCGCAAGATGCAGTCTTCTCGGGAGTTATTCTTCTCGAGAACAGCATGCGCATCGGCAACACAAAGACATTCAACTCGAATCATCAGGCGGTGCTTGATGCCAACGTAACACTCAATCCGGGTCAGTCCCGCACCTTCACGGTCGCAGGCGACATGAACTCGAGCTTGACGTCGTACGCTGGTCAGGTTGTCTCGATCTCGGTTGTCGGCGTGAACACGTCGGCCACGGTATCGGGTTCGCTCCCGATCGTGGGTGCATCGCACACGGTGAACTCGACACTCACCCTCGGCTCGCTCTCAATGAGCGTCGCTCCGGGTGACCCTGACACGACTGCGCTCAACTCTTCGACTGCTGGTAAGGAAATTGGTACAACCAATTACACTGCCGCCGAAGTGCGCATGCAAGCAGGTTCGACAGAAGACATCTGGCTGAAATCAGTTCGATGGAATCAGGCCGGCTCTGCTGCAGCGGGTGATCTTGCCAACGTCAACACGGTTATCGACGGTACAACGTACCCGATGACGATCGACTCGACGGGCAAGTACTACACCGTCGTCTTCCCAGGGAATGGTCTGAAGATCGGCAAAGGCAACATCAAAGACATGACAGTCAAGGTTGATATCATCGGTGGTCCGAACCGAACGGTTCGCTTCGACCTCTACAAAGCTGCTGATATCTACGCTATTGGCGATGTCTACGGATACGCTGTCACGCCATCTCAATCTGAAAGCGCGAGCGTAAGCGACGGATCAGAATTCACATCGGGCACTCCGTTCTTCAGCGGTACTGTGATCCAGATCAACACGGGATCCGTAACCAGCGTTTCGCGCGCGGCTGAAGTTCCTGCGCAAAACGTTGTGGAAAATACTGCAAACCAGCCTCTTGGCGGTTTCGTGATAGACATCAAGGGTGAAGCAATTTCTGTCCAACAGACGGACTTCCACCTCGGTCTTACGGGTGCGAGCGCAACGCCGGCCGACGTCACGAGCATTACGCTCGTCGACGAGAAGGGCGTCGTTGTCGCAGGTCCGGTGGATGCGAGCGACACGAGTGCTCGCGTCCGATTCACGGACACGATCACGTACCCGACCGGTCGTCACGTCTATACCCTCAAGGGTAAATACGGCACTGACTTCGCCAACGGTGATACGCTCCAGGCATCGACGACTCCGTCGTCTGACTGGACCACGATCCGTGGTGTAACAACGGGCGACACAATCTCGCTCTCGTCACTGAGCGCCATCGTCACGGGTAACATCATGACGGACCGCGCAGCTGACGTCCGCGTCGCTGTCGCTGGTACTCCTGCTGCGCAAAACGTCGTCGCTGGCCTCACCGGCTTCACAGCCTCAAACGTCAACTTCGATGCGACGCAGTCTGGAGAAGACATCAAGTTCAGTTCTGTGCAGTTCCGATACACGGAAGCTATGGCGACTGACGTCACAAACTGCTTCGCCTATGACGGTGCGACCCGGCTCAACACGACAGCAGTGAACCCTTCGAACACATTAGGCACAACGGGCAATTCGGTAGGTGCAGCGAAGACATTCACCTTCGACACAAACCTCACGGTTTCGAAGGGAACGGTCAAGCAAATCGCGATCAAGTGCGATATCCCTGGCTCTGCAACCGCAAACGACACGTTTGCCTGGGGCGTGAACTCGTCTGACACGGTCAGCGGTACAGGCCTCAGCAGCGGTCAGTCTGTCTCTGCCACGATCACAACCGGTGGCAACACGATGACAATCGCAAGTGCAGGTGCACTTACGGTCGCGCTCGATGCTTCGAGCCCATCGTATGCGATCTCGCCTGCAGGTTCCTCGAACGTCACGTTGGCGGTACTCCGCTTCAACGGAACCAACGAAGACATGCGTCTTGATCGTGTAGCGCTCCAGCTCCCGACCGCAACGGCCTCTTCGTCGCCTGACTACTTCTCGCAGGTATCCCTCTGGGATGGCGCGACACAAGTAGGTACGGCGATCTTCGCAGGCTCTCGCTTCGCGACTTCCACTCTTTCGAGCACAGTCACCATTCCGGCGAACGGCTTCAAAGTCATCACCGTGAAGGGTAACCTCAACTCGATTGGTGTCGGTCAAGCGACCACGACGAGCTACTTTGCGAAGGTCGACTACGACAACGACGATTCGACAGGTACGCGCGCGATCGGCCAGTCTTCGGGCTCGACGATCAACCGCACGAGCGCGTCTGACACGGCCTCCAACGGCGTCCGCGCCTACCGCTCACTGCCGACTCTCGCGAAGCTCGCTGTCCCATCGTCCACACTCATCAACGGTACGATGGACGTCTACCGCTTCTCGGTCTCGGCAAACGCTGTGAACGACGTGAGTCTCTACCAGATCGTTGCGAACGTCGCGACATCGTCCAACTCGACGACGAACGGCTCAACGACGGTCTCGTCAGTGAAGGTCTATGCCTACACTGACTCTGGCTTCAGCAACCCGGTTCCGGGCTTCACTGATGGCCAGATCGTAGCGACGGTTACTGGACTCTTGTCGGGAGACGACAACGAGCTCCAACTCTCGTCGATCCTCACGATCCCAGCTGGTTCGACGTACTACTTCAAGATCAATGCCACAATCACTGGTCTCTCGGGTACGCAGTCCTGGAAGGGAACGGTCAGCACGTATCTCGCTGGTGACTCGGCAGAAATGTCGCTCCCAGCGACGCGTCAGATGAACACTGCTACAAACGCAGACTCTGACGCCAACGATGACTTCATCTGGTCGCCGAACTCAACGTCAACGACGCCGAGTTTCAACAACGTCGACTGGACCAACGGCTATGGTGTCCTTGGTCTGCCAGGTACTGGTACAGATGTCGTAACGCTGTCCAACTAACTCGTAGCGACAATACGAGACCACCAGCTGACGTGGTGAAAGCAGCAACAAAGGCTCCCTCGTACGAGGGAGCCTTTGTGTTTTGCGGCAGAAAATCAAAGTGCTACAATGCCCGTCTATGAATCAAAATCTACGAAACGGAATTGTCTGGGGGGTCGTGCTCGTTCTCCTTGCTGGACTTGTCGCATGGTATACGGGACTTATTCCGAATCTTCCATTTTCCCGATCAAGCAGTGGGCCCGATCTCGATCACACGGTGGCGTTTACTGCACAAATGTCTCCCGAAGCGCACACAATTCTTGAGAAAAATATCAATGCGACGAAAGACGAGCTCCGCAGTAATCCAGAGAACTTGAATGCGTGGCTCGATCTTGCGATCGAATACAAAACAGCAGGAGATTTTAAGGCAGCAGTCGAAGTGTGGCAGTACCTCTCAAAGCATTATCCCAACGAGGCAGTCTCACTTCACAACCTGGGCGAATACTACTTCCACGAGAAAAAAGATTACGCAAAAGCCGAGAGCTACTATCGACAGGCGATAACGGTTATGCCGAATTTCGGGAGTAACTACACTGATCTCTATGAAATGTATCGATACGCTCAAAACGATCAGGCAAAAGCCGTCGCGATCCTCCAAGAGGGAATCGGGAATACCAAGGAGCTCGATCGAGCAAGCATTCTTGTGGTGCTCGCATCGTACTATCGTGACTTGGGGAATAGTGCAGAGGCTCGCAAAAGCTACGTTGCAGCACGTGATCTCGCTCGCGCTGCGAGGAATACCCAGATGGTCAACCTCTTGAACGCAGAAATCTCCCGCCTCCACTAACTTCACCAGGTACTTCTCACGAGGCGCTTCTCACTGGGTACTCTCACTAGGCATTCTGCCTTGTGAACACCCTGACGAAGGTCGGACCTTCGTCAGGGTGTTATTATCCGATCTATGGAACGGCATACCCCTTTGGTCATCGGAGAGACTTACCACATCTTTAATCGAGGCGCTCACAAACAAGCCATATTTCTGGACGAGTCAGACTTGCGGAGGTTTCAGATATTGCTTTTTATAGCGAACTCGCCCCGCCCCGTCGATATTAAAAATACGCTCAGAAAATACGAAGGTCCGACCTTCGTCAATCTGTATGAGAATGAGCAATCTTCAGCGCGTCTGGTTGACGTTCTTGCATATACACTTATGCCAAACCACTTTCACCTAGTTCTTCGAGAAAGGAACGAAAAAGGTATCACGGAGTTTATTCGTAAGGTATGCACAGGCTATTCGATGTACTTTAATCTTCGACATGACCACAGTGGCACTCTCTTTCAGGGAAAATTCAGAAGCAATCATATCGACAACGATCCGTATTTCAAATGGATTTTTGCCTATGTGCACCTTAATCCAATCGCACTCGTCGACCCGAATTGGGAAGAAAAGGACATAAAGGACACAAATAAAGCTCTTACAACTCTGAACAATTATCGATACTCAAGTTTCTACGATTTTTATACTGCTGAACGTCCGGAACGAAATATTCTCGCGTACAACGAAACGCTACATTACATCGATAGGGCACAGGAGATCGGTGCGCTCGTTCGGGGTTATCGTCGGGGCAGCTCACTTTATCCGACATTCACGCCGAATAGGGCTTAATGAAGAAGGGATATAATACCTGCCACATGTTAAATGTGCGGGCAAAATTGAGCACTCACTTCGCAGTATTCTTGACGATCTTTCTGTTTGCGGTTCCCACGGCTGCGAGCGCATCATCAATCCTGGTATGGGGAGGGCAAGAGTCCGATCAAACTGAAATGCAGATTTCCGAAGGCGGCGCGTACAGTCCACTGCTCAGCGTGCCAGCTCCTGCCCACATAGTTGGTCCAGAGATCGGACCCGACGGTGAGCCCATATTTAGGCTTCGAGGCGTGTTGTATCGTGTGAGCGAAGTTGATGGATCGACGTTGCGCGAACAGCTCACGACAGTTTTCAAGCACGTGCCACTTGATCCAGACAATCCGGACAGGAGGGATGTCGAATTTTCCTGGCCCGCCTATGGCACCTATGAGCTCGACGTTGTATCAATCCCGGCGCCGCAGGTAAGCTATGAAAACTCATACGGAAAACGCCTCGCACATGCATTTTTTGGGGAAGTTGCGCACGCACAGCTTGAGGGATCAGTGATCGAAACAATACATTTCACGATTGTAAGACCTGAACCAGTTTGCACCGAGCAGTGTTTTTCGAACGTGCTTTTCTTGCCGGGGATCGAATCCAGTCGACTGTATCGACCAGACTATAATGGCGGAACAGAAAAATTGTGGGAGCCGGGGAGCAGCAACGATGTGCAGGATCTTTTCTTAAACCCCGATGGCTCAAGCGCAAGATTCGACGTGTATGCAAAAGAGAGCGATGTGTTGGATGAACTCCCCGTGATCGGCACGAATATCTACAAATCGTTCATATCGAAGATGGATGAGCTGAAATCGAGTGGGATGATTAACGACTGGCGTCCAATCTCGTATGATTGGCGTCTCACGCTCGACGATATCCTCGTCTATGGAAATCAGGTCGATAATCGGATCTATTATTCGGGCGATCTCCGTGCGACGAGTTCTCCGTACATAATTCAGGAGTTGCGCAGACTCGCAACTTCGTCGAAGAGTGGCAAGGTCACGATTATCGCGCACTCCAACGGTGGCCTCGTCGCGAAGAGGCTCACAGAAGTTCTCGGTCCTGAAGCATCGGAGCTCATCGATAAAATGATTTTTGTGGCAGTGCCACAGGCGGGAACACCCGATGCGATCGCAGCGGCACTGCATGGAGAAGCAATTGGCCGCGGCTTCATTGCGTCTCAGTCAACAGTCAGAACTTTTGCCACGACCTCCCCGATGGTGTATCAACTCATGCCTTCCGGCCGGTACTTCGCCCAAGTCGACGATGCGGTCATCGAGTTTGATCCGTCGCTTCCGGAATGGCGCGAGCGATATGGGGATACCATCCATTCGCGGGAGAGTTTGCATGCGTATCTCGTCGACTCTTTCAATAGGGTTGATGCGCAGACAGGGGATACATCGCGGCCCGTGCAGCTCAGCGAACAGCTTCTCTCGAATGCCGAGACTCTGCACGCGGACCTCGACAATTGGGCTCCACCTCCCGGTGTGCAGCTGATTCAGATAGCAGGATGGGGAGTGGATTCAACGGTAAAGGGGATTACCTACAAGAAAAAAGGAGAAGGAATAAATCCGAATCCAACCTTCACCATCGACGGCGACGGCCGCGTTGTCGTCCCTAGCGCCCTGTGGACTTCTGCAAGTAATACGACGAATTACTGGGTTGATTTAAATGATTACAACAATTCTCATTTGCTTAGGAAGGGTCCGCTTGCGATTAACCACGCCAGCATTTTGGAGGTAAATGAGCTACTCGCTTTCCTAGCCGACAATGTTAGGGAAGAAATACAGTCGCTACCAACTTACAAGTACCTACGCTCCGAATCTCCTGCAAGTACTCAAACGCGCCTGCATTTTGCTCTGCACTCACCGCTAACGATTGATATTTATGATTTAAATGGAAATCATACCGGTGTTTCAACGACAACGGGACAGGTCGAAGAAAACATACCAGGGACATATTTTGTCTCTTTTGGAGAGCAAAAGTATATTTTTGCTGATGCGGCCAACGAATATCATTTAATTCTTGATGGTTATGACTCCGGGACATTTACGTTCGTTATCACTGAGATGGATGGCGATAATATTTTGGCAAGTACGACATTCGCAAATGTACCAGTAACACCCGAAACAACAGTAAAGTTGGACGTTGCAGCCGACCTCACGTCCATTGATCAGCTGTCGGTCGATCAGGATGGTGACGGCGATGTAGATTTCATAGTTAAGGTTGATGGAACAATCGAACTGCTAGAAAGGGCGCCTGATTCGGGCGCTCAAGCACCAGCTCAAGAGACTATGACGCATGGGGGCGAAAATGGTCCACCTATTCCAACTGCACCGATCACGCCAACTGTACTCGGTACAACAACGTCCGCTACAGGCACTGAGCAAGTGATAAATAAAGTTACGACCGAATCAGCGATCTCATCGAGTCCGACTGCAACCTCTACCCCAAAAAAGACGACGAAGGCACCCGTAAAAACGTTGTCACGAACAGCGTCTTCGATGGCGTTGAGTCCCTCCCTATCCGAAATAGGTACGAATTCTCAGGTTGCGTTGGTTTCTGAATTTACAAAAAATAACTTGTGGTCTCGAATATATCGTTGGATACTTCATAAGTTACTATCCAACAATAAATAACGACTATGATTTCTAAGAAAGCTCTTTTACTTATCGCTCTAAGTGCGACATTAATTGTTGTTTTGGTCGATCTGATCGGGATAGACAAGTTGTGTGGGGGAACTCAATATACGAACTGCATGAAAAATATGCATTCTGGTTTTTTGGTTCTGATCCCCTTCATCGCTCTCTTCTTGGTATCGATATTTGTTCATTGGATTCGGCAAGACATGTATGAATCCTGGTTTCGATTTGCGAGGTGGTGGGTACCGCTGTCGATGATCGCTATCTTTCTTGCGCCGGAATACGACAAAGATTTTCTTTTTCCGATTGAGAAAGGTACAGTCTCACTTTTTTTGTCAGTTGTTTTCTTGATTGTGAGTACGCTGATAATTCTTGTTAAATATTTTTCAAACAAGAAGTAATTAAAAACGAGGGCGATTGACCCAGCGGCCCAGCATAAACAGAACCAAGAGGATTAGGGTAAGAAGCAGGGGATAGAAAATTGTTTTTGATTTAAACGTAAAGAGAATCGCGGGCGCGGCGAGTTGCGAAATGCGAGAGAAGAACGTCGGTTTCGATTCCTCAAATCCGCTTGCCCCGAGCACTTCGTCATTTGCATTCGTTTGTTCTCCCGTGCCTTTCCTTTGTAAAGTCACAGGCGAGTCAGTCGGATCCTTTTTTGTAACGGCAGATGCGGAAGACGAAGTCGATGCGCCGGCGATATGACTCTCGGCAAAAGCGATCCCCTGCTCGCGGAACGACTCTGTCGCCGCGTACACTTTTCCTGCAATCGTGCTCACCACGGGGATCGATGTCGAGGCAACGTTTGAAATTACAGATACACCCTGTTGCAGGGCGGTCGGAGGGGGAGGCTCGGCGACAGAGATGGCGACGGATTGCGTTTCTTGGACCTGCGCCATATTGCCACCATCGAATCGCGCACCGAATACGTGGTTGCCGGATTGTGCAGTCCATTCTGCTGAGACGACCTTCGTCTCACCTGCGGCAAGTACGACGTTCGGCGATGCGACGGACGCACCATCAATTACAAACGTGACTTCGGCATTGATCTTTTCGTTGGTTGCGTTGTAGACCACCGTGTAGATCGTGACTTTTTGCCCGTGCGTAGGCGTGGCGTCGGAGAGCCACACCGATCGATCAGGGAAGCCCGCAGTTGCAGCATGAGCAAAAGCGGGAAACATGAGGAATGTGAGCACCAGAGCAGAAAACTTCCACTGCATATCTACAGTATACTGCCGGCTCGTTGTATAATATTGTCGATGCAACAATCTCCCATCAGCTCATTCCTGAAGTTCCTCATCGGTTTTCTCACGCTCATTAGTGTGAGCTTCGGCGTGACGTATGCAGTCAATACGATCGCGCAATCGCAGGATGCAAGCCAGTCCGCCTCCGCCGCAAAAGCACTGATGCTCAAAGTGGGAGAGTAAAAAGATCGCGCCGGTCGCGCCGGCGCTTTTCAGTTTTTGCATCCTCGTGTTCAGTACGCAAGTGGCGCAACGACAAGCGGTACTCGGCAGACCTTCGCAAACTCCTTCGCGTGAGCTTGCTGAGTCGGGCTGAGCTTCTCGAATGCCCGCAGATCACCGAGCAAGAAGTCGCGTACACATCTCGCGGTGTGCTCGTCGACCCAGTGCCAAAGCACGTACAGTAGGTCCTCGTGCGCAGCCCCCAGAACTCGCTCCCGGCAGGGGCCGGGCGTTGCTTTCGGAAT
>JACRFJ010000034.1 GCA_016217935.1 Candidatus Kaiserbacteria bacterium | reverse complement strand
TGGCGGCGGCGGTCCTTGGGGCGTCATGGTTGATCAAGATATGAAAGACAGCGAGAGATATATCATCTATCTCCACCAGAGCGGTCTCGGGATGCCTGATCGCGACTACTATCTCAAGAACGATAGCGAATCGGTGCGCGTGCGCACGGCGTATAAAAAGCATCTTGAAGCAATATTTGTGCTTATGGGTAAAACCGAGACCGAAGCGAGACGCGGCCGCGAGACGGTCATGCGTATCGAGACGGCCATTGCGAAAATCTCCATGCCCAAAGAGGATCTGCGCGATGTCGATAAGACGTACCACAAGATGCGTATGAGCGCGCTCGCCCGCCTCGCGCCAAACATCGAATGGCATTCTTTCTTTCGGGCTATCGGAGCTGGCGACGTGCGAGAGATCGTCGTCATGCAGCCGAAATTTCTCAAGGTAATACATAAAATGCTTATTACGGAATCTATCGATGATTGGAAGACCTATCTGACCTGGCACCTCGTCGGCGGGTCGGCGAGCTATCTTACCGCGAGGTTTGAGAAACAGAACTTCGCTTTTTACGGCACGGTACTTTCCGGAGTGAAAGTGATGAAGCCCGCGTGGCGCCGCGCGCTCGGCACCGTCAACAGGACTATCGGCGAGCCGCTCGGCAAGCTTTACGTGCAAGCGCATTTCAGCCGTGAAGCGAAGAAGAAAATAGCGTCTCTCGTCGGAGATCTCTTTACCGCATACAAAGCGCGCATCAAGAATCTCGATTGGATGAGTTCTGCGACAAAGCAAAAAGCGATCAAAAAACTTCATCAGATGACTCGCAAGCTCGGCTACCCCGACAAGTGGAGGAGCTATCGAGGCCTCGTGATTTCTCCCGACGATTACTTCGGCAATGCGATTCGCGCGGCACTCTTCGAACATGCGCGCACGATGCGCCGCCTTAAGAAACCGGTAGACCGAAAAGAGTGGTTTATGACACCACAGACGGTGAACGCATACTGCAGTTTCGGCCTGAATGATGTCGTCTTCCCTGCCGCTATTCTCCAACCACCGTTCTTTTCGACACATGCTGATGATGCGATTAACTATGGCGCAATGGGTTCGGTCATCGGACACGAGATCACGCACGGCTTCGACGATCAAGGGTCAAAGTTTGACGGCAAAGGGAATAGGAAGACCTGGTGGATAAAAAAAGATGCTGGGCGTTTCGCCACAAAAGCTCGGGTGCTCGTGAAGCAATTCAACGATTATACGGTCGCGGGTGGACTCAAGGTAAATGGACAATTGACGCTTGGCGAAAATATAGCCGACCTCGGCGGAGCCTCAATCGCGTATGATGCGTATGAACTCCATCTTGCGAAGACCGGACGTAAAAATATCGGTGGCCTCACGCCCGAGCAGCGGTTCTTCCTCGGCTTCGCGCTCTTTGAACGAGAGAGCACGCGTCCCGAATTTGAGAAAATGCTCGCGATCAATGATCCGCATTCGCCTCCGCTCTATCGAATAAATGGCTCTGTCTCAAACTTCCCCGAATTCTACGAAGCATTTGGTGTGAAGAAGGGCGACAAACTCTACCGCGCTCCTAAAGACCGCGCGAAGATTTGGTAAGTATCTCCCTTTTCATCCAAGGACTCCCCTTGGATATTCAAAGCCAATCGATCGGGGTCTCGCCGTGGGCGGCGAGGTAGTCGTTCGCCTTGCTGAAATGCTTACAACCGAAGAAGCCGTTCGCCGCGGAAAATGGCGACGGATGCGCGGCTTCGAGGACGAGGTGCTTGGCGCGGTCAATATGCGCGCCCTTTTGTTTGGCGTAATTGCCCCAGAGCATGAAGACGAGGTGCTCGCGTTCTTCGGAGAGCGCGCGTACAGCGGCATCGGTAAAAAATTCCCAGCCGTGTCCCTGATGCGAGCCAGCCATACGCGCCCGGACGGTTAAGGTTGCATTTAACAAGAGCACTCCCTGCTCTGTCCAATGCAAAAGATTTCCACTTCGGCCTGCACGGTTCGCTCTGATGAGCTCAGTACGCCTTCGCTCCCGCTCAGTTGCTGGCCTCAGTACTTCCTCGCTCTGCGCTCGGTCGCGCAAATCGTTCTCGATCTCTTTAAAAATATTTTGCAGAGACGGA
>JACRFJ010000033.1 GCA_016217935.1 Candidatus Kaiserbacteria bacterium | reverse complement strand
GTTCCTCAATGGAGAAACGGGAACAAGCCTGCCGATATCAGGGTTCTTTGGGGTGCTCACAGAAAATGCGGTCAAGGCCTTCCAGCTCAAGTACGCGGCAGATATCCTCACGCCGTGGGGCATTACGGAGCCTACAGGCTACGTGTACAAGACAACGCTCTGGAAAATCAATATGATCTACTGCGCGTCGCTCAATGTGCCACCTCCGAAGGTTCCGTAATCGGAGCTTGTGTGGTTCACGCAAAACCTGCCATGCGGCAGGTTTTGCGTTTGAAGTGCGCTAAAATATGTGGGTGGCAAAAAGACATCGAAGATCCCCTCGATCATGGTTAGACTTTCTGCTTCCGAGGCGTAGATCCGAGCGCCGCAAGGTTGAGTTTCTCGGCGGTGCGGCAGTGTCGCTCGTGGTGCTCATCGCTCTCACCACCTTTGTGGCTGCATCGGCGCAGCGAACACTTCTCGGAAATCCCAACGTTGCGGCAGTTGTCTCGTCGGTACTTGTCGATCTCTTGAACGGAGATAGAGCGTCACAGCAGCTCGGTACGCTCAACGTGAACGCCAAGCTCGCCGCCGCCGCGCAAATGAAGGCGAACGACATGGCGACAAAAGGATATTTCTCGCATACCTCACCTGAAGGCCATGATTCGTGGTATTGGTTTAAACAAGCGGGATACAATTTTGAATACGCAGGGGAGAATCTCGCTGTTGATTTCTCGGAATCCGCCGATGTCGAGCGCGCGTGGATGCAATCCCCAACGCACCGGGCAAACATTTTGCAATCACATTTTACCGAGATTGGTATTGCGACAGCGGTGGGGACGTACCAGGGACGATCAACGGTATTTGCAGTGCAGATGTTCGGTTCTCCCGCCTCCGCTGGAGCGGCGGCATTTGCACACAGTACAACCGAACCGACCAATCCCAAGACGATTGCTATCGCAACACCAAAGCCGTCAAACCCCGAGCCGCGTGCAGTACTCGGGGAATCTGCACCGCAGAGCGCTGAGAGTCCCGCGAAGCAAGCTCCAGTAAACGTAGTCGCAAAAGAAGCTCCTAGCTGGAGCTACCCACTGAGCTCGCCAAAGGAAACGATGAAGTACATCTATATTGCGCTCGCGATCCTCATTCTCATCGCGCTTGCGATTGACACGGGACTCGAAATGCATTGGCACCACGCGCGTCGCGCTGCCGCAGCGGGATTCTTGCTCGTGCTTTTATGTGGACTTTTCTTCACCGCGAACAGCTTCATATTTACGGATCCTATAGTCGCGCAGAGCGGCTCACAGACAGCCTCTGCCGCCCTAGGTCGCTAGCAAATCTTCAATCACACGAGGAGTTTCATCGGGCCCCGATACAGAGCGCGTCTGAACCCCGGTCGCGATCACCACTTCATCGTTGCCACCAGGGTAGAGGGCATCGCCCACATAGAGCATGTCAGATGGGTTGAGCGTAAGTTGTTTTGCGTATTCACGCACCCCATACGACTTGTTGATGCCCTTCGGTGTGACATCGACCGACGTTGCTCCGCCAATATACACATCGAATTGCGGGAGTTTTTCTTTCAAAACGGTACGTAATTTCTGACGTTTTTGTTTATCGGAATCCCACGCATTGCGTTCTTCCTTGGGAGCGCCGAGCCCGAGCGCGGTGAATGCGACGTAGCCTTCATAATCGACGATCTGGTCGCCGTATTTCTTTGTGTCTTCCGTGACCCCTGTTTCTTCGACGCTTGCGATGAGGGCGTCACGGATTATCGCGTGTTCTTCCGGGGTAAATCCAAATGCATATATCTGCAGCCAGAGGTTTCCTTCGTACACGTAGCACTGGGCCGCATTTGCTGTAAAAAGACGAAGTCCTGAAAAATCAACCTCGTTGGAGAATCCCGGTAGCACGTCACGCTGTATTCGCTCGAGGCTTGCTGCCGACATGAGTGCGACCGGTATGCGTGCAATCAATCGCTCGAGGAGATGCAGCATTTCAGGTCGCGGTGGATGAAAAGCTTCAGCGAGCGTATTGTCGAGGTCGAAGATGACTGCTTTCGGAAGTTGCATGGGACAAGCGTAGCACGCCGATCTCAAACTGTTTCCTGATCAAAGTTTCGGTACTGTTTGTACAGTTCGCGTATGATCGGGATCAGTGTCACAACGACGATCGCGAGGATGATCCAGGTCATGTATTGTTCGATAATGGGGAAACGCTCTCCGAGAAAATATCCTGCGGCGGTAATGCACGTCGCCCACGCGAATGCACCGAGAATATTCCAGGCGACGAACGTTCGGTAGTCCATCTTTGCGATACCTGCAATGATCGGAGCGAATGTCCGCACAATCGGCACAAAACGTGCAAGAAAGATCGCTCGCCCTCCGTGTTTTTCGTAAAAGAGTTGGGCCTGGCGAAGATGCTCTTTGTGGAAGAATCTCGAATCGGGTTTGAGGAAAAGCCGGATACCTACCTTCGCACCAAACCAGTATCCGACGTTGTCGCCGAGAATCGCGGCTATCGTCACCAAGGGAATCAAAATCCACGGATTAAAGACGCCTTGTGCTGCGAGCAGTCCC
>JACRFJ010000032.1 GCA_016217935.1 Candidatus Kaiserbacteria bacterium | reverse complement strand
TCACGCTTTTCTATTCCGATGTACTCGGGATACCGCCATGCGTACTGTGCTGGTGGCAGCGTGTTTTTCTGTATCCGCAAGTCGTCCTGTTTGCAATCGCGTTGTGGAAAAAAGATCATTCCATCGCGTCCTACTCGATACCGCTTTCAATCATTGGCTTCGCGATTGGACTGTATAACCACGCACTTCAAGTTCTTCCATCCGGTACACTGCCGTGTCCTGCGCAAGGTGTCAGCTGCGCACAGCGATTTGTTTTTGAGTTTGGCTACATCACGTTTCCGATGATGGCCGTAACCCTCTTTGGATTTCTTATTGTGCTCATGTTGATTGTACGTAATCGGCAACGGTAACTACATCACAGGCTCACGATGCCCATATTTGAGGAAATGCCCCTCAAGCGAATACCTATCGTATCCATGTGCGAAGAGTGCGAGGCCAAGGCCGAAGAGAACGATGTGTGGCCAGAGGGCTTCTTGGAAGTAGAGTAACGATAGCGTGAGCCAGAAGAGGAGGAAGAGTGCGGTCCAGCGGATTTCAATACCCAGAAGTATCATTGCACCCGCCGCAAATTCGATAATGAGTGCACCGAGTACCACAAAGAGGGGATCGAACGGGAAATACTCAGTCAAGTTGTATGTGAGCACGACATCGAGCGCAAGCTGGCTATGTATGTATTTTGCGTAGATTGACGCATACATGATTCCAAATCCAAAGAGCACACGCATGATTGGAAACGCGAGATACGCATAGCGTTTCGCGACGCGCTGCATTGGTCCTGCGAGCCGCCCGAGCCCGAATTGTTCATCGAGAGAAAATCGCCCCGAACCGAGAAGGAAGAGCAGGAGGTACGCGCCAAGGTGATCGGCATACGTAAGAAGGTACGTTCCGTGTGTGATTGCGACGATCGAGTACAGCGCAATCCCCATGAGCGCGATGACTCGGGTGTAGAGGCCGAGGACAATTGCTGCTCCGAATACGATGAGCGCATTTCCCATGAGCTCAGCTCCTCCAGCAAAGAGCTGTGAAAATGAGAGCTCTGGTCCAAAGAGTCCACCGTACCAGCCGAAAGACATAAGACTAAGTCCAATCGTGATGCGCGTGACCGGGTGCGCGAAACGTTTGATGTAGAGGAATGTTGGACCGAGCGCGCGCTCAAACACGTGGAACGTGGACGCAGCCATAATCGTCGAGACAGTCACAAACGAGACAAAGGCCCAGAAAAAGAAATTGTGCTCATTACCAAAATACGCGCTAAACGGGTTCGGAGATTGTGCGGCCATATCTTGTGCCACCGCTTTAGAGTCGAGTACATAGACCTCATGCGCGTACGCAGCGATCGGCGCGAACAGTGCCGCAGAGCTCGCTCCAACTATGTAGAAAATCTTACGCATGCGTGATCATGCTCTCTCGAATATCTTCTATTGTACCCCCTACTTTCTTGCCGGGATTCAGGATATTGAGCGGATCGAAGATGCGCTTCACTTCCTCGAAAAGTAAACATATTTTCTCACCATACATAATAGGTAGATACGGTGTGCGGATGATGCCGTCGTTATGCTCCCCGGTGATCGATCCTTTATACTTTGCGACGATTGTGTAGACCTTCGTTTGCAATTCGACGATCTCGCGCCGATGTTCTTCGTTCTGGAGGTCCATCAGCGGAATAATATGAAAATTCGCATCTCCAATATGTCCCGCAATCGTGTAGATGAGGTGGTGCTCGTTTAAAAGTTTGTTGAGTTCTGGGATGAATTGTGGGTAATTGTCGGGATGGACAACCACATCGTCGATAAAGGGCGCCGCGTACAGGCCACGCATGTTCTTTCTGAGGAGCGCAAAGCTTTCTCTACGAATCGTCCAATACTTTGCCGATTGTGTTTCGGATCGCGCGAGTTTGGTGCTGAGCGCAAGCCCATGGAGCGACCCGCGTGCTTCACGTGCTTTTTCAAGCGCGAGCTCTGCCGTTTCTTCCGCAAACTCCGCCATGAGCACGAGCTTGGGCACACCTCCCGTGATGATGAGCCAGAACTCGGGGATGAATGCGAGCGCGAGCCTCACCATCTGAAGAAGACCAAAATGTCGCAAGATCTGCGGCATGAACCGAATGGCAAGCCTGAATGTATGATCGTCATACGATTCAAATGACTCAGGATTCAGTTTGAGGACGCGCCGCACGACTTCGGGGAGGATCTCAATATCGGAGAGGAGAATCACGAGCATCGCACGGTGTTCTTGCATCCGCTCGAGTCTGAGTTTCGCTTTTGTCACGATGCCGAGCGTGCCCTGGGATCCCGTGATCAGCTGCGTGAGATCAAACGTTTTCTTACTGCGATCAATGACGTTCCAGAGGGCATAACCGGCAGAATTCTTCGTTACGGTGGGCCGTGCTGCTTCAATTTCATCACGATGCCCCTCGAGCAGCGCGTGCATCTTTTGGTAGATTACGCCTTCGAGTGTGGGCTCCTGTACTTTCTTGGCGAGCTCTTCAAATGAGAGCGGTTTGAAATGTGCGACTGAGCCATCTGAGAGCACGACTTCAAGTTCTTGCACGTACGAATTCGTCTTGCCAAAGCGGAGTGTTAGTTCACCACCGGAGTTGTTGGCGACAATACCACCAATCGCACAGATTTCGCGTGATGCGGGGTACGAGGGGAGGAGTTTGCCATTTTTTGCAAGAGTCGCTTTCTCAAAGTCGCGATAATACATGCCCGGCTCTGCCGTCGCTGATACATCGTCAATCTGGAGAATGCGGTTCATATATTTGGTAAAGACAAGCGAGATCGAACGAGTGAGTGGTCCGCCCGTCATATCGGTACCTGCGGAGCGAGGTGAAATCGAAACATCTTCCCCATGTTCCTTTGCTTCTCGAACCGTACGGACGATTCGCTGAACATCCTCGGTGTTTTTCGGGTAGATCACCATCTCCGGTTTCCTTTCGAAGACACTGGTATCACGGCTGTATTTTTTGAGTGTTTCTGCATCGTCTGCGATGTCTCCTGAGATGAAAGCTGCAATATGTTCACGAAGAGAACTCATGCAAAAAGTATACCGTGCTGCCGATGCAGCCGTTCACGATATGCAGACGTCAAGTTAGCTTGACAGGTGCATGGATAGGAATACTATTTTCGAACATGGAGTATGTGCGCAACGACTTGCAGAAACTCAGAAATAGTGCCGACATCACGCAGCAGCATCTCGCTGATAAAATGGGTGTCAGCAGACAGACAATAATTGCAATAGAAAAGGGAAACTATGCTCCCTCTGTACTTCTTGCCCTCAAAATCGCACGTTTTTTCAAAAAGCCAGTAGAAGAACTATTTCACATCGCGCATGAACGCTAACATCACATTACAAATCGCCTGTGCACTTCTTTTCGCAGCCATCGCTGTCTTGCTCGTCAATCCCTACGAATTGTGGATGCCGAGTAAGGCATATATGGTGATTCTCGCAGCTGCAGTTGTGGTATTCGGACTCTTTTCCGTATTCATCCTTGCAGAAAAAGCTGGTGACGAACGTGATCACGAGCACCGTGGTTTTGCAGGGAGAGTCGCGTTTCTCTTAGGTGGCGCGATTCTGCTTGCAGGAATCATTGTGCAGACACTCGCACATGATCTCGATCCGTGGCTCGTCGCGGCACTGACAGGCATGGTCGTAGGAAAAACGCTCGCACGCTGGTATAGCGCCACATTCAAATAGCTATCCACATGAGTCTGTCAAGTTAACTTGACATTCATCGAGTCTTTTTTACACTGGTCGTATTAGCATATCCCACATTCATTATGAATACGAATTACATACTGGTTGGACTTGTCGTGCTCGTCATTGTCGGCGGAGGCGGATATTTTCTTACTGCGAAATCGGGTGATTCGATGATGGAAAAGAAAGAAAGCCCAGAGATGATGAAAAAAGAGGGCGACGCAACGATGGAAGAAAAGAAAACGGAAGGAGATACGATGATGAAAAAGGGCAGCTATGAGCCGTATGCTGCGGAGAAACTCGCAAAGGCCGAAACGGGCGATGTCGTCCTCTTTTTCCGTGCGTCGTGGTGCCCGATATGTAGAGCAGTAGACGCCGATATTCGCGCACACCTCTCGGCGATACCCAGCAACCTCACGATCCTCGATGTCGATTACGATAATTCTGCCGCACTCAAACAGAAATATGGTGTCACATATCAACACACCTTTGTGCAGGTGAAATCCGACGGCACGCTCGTGAAGAAATGGAGCGGTTCACCGACGCTCGCAGCGCTCGTAGCTGAAGTACAATAGCCTCATGGTGTTTTTCTTGCTCTCGTTTCTTGCAGGGGTTCTTTCGGTCTTGGCTGCGTGCGTCTTGCCCCTTCTCCCCGTGATCATTGGCGGATCACTGACCGCGGGGGGTTCAAGGCGGCGAATGTACGTGATCATCGGCTCTCTTGCTGCCTCGATCGTGGTATTCACGCTCTTGCTCAAGGCGAGCACTGCGCTGATTACGATCCCAGAGGCAACGTGGCGATACATTTCCGGAGGGATCATCCTCGTTCTCGGAATTCTGTTGCTGTTCCCAAAATTGTGGGTGCTGATACCTGGAATCAATGCCCTCAATCGAAGCTCAAACAAATTGCTTGCGAGCGGATACCAGCGCGGCGGACTATGGGGTGATGCGACGATGGGGGTCGCGCTCGGTCCGGTATTTGCGAGCTGTTCGCCCACGTACTTCATCATTCTCGCGACGGTACTGCCTGCACAACCGCTTCTCGGTCTCGTGTACTTGATTGCGTATGCCGCTGGCCTCTCGCTCGCACTCCTCGCGATCGCGATTGCGGGAGAGAAACTTGTGCAAAAGCTCGGCGTCGCGCTCGATCCCAATGGATGGCTCTATAGAGGAATCGGGGTAGTGCTCATTGTGGTCGGCATACTCATTTTTACTGGCACAATGAAAAAGATAGAGACATGGCTTGTCGAACGAGGATACGATACGACATTCATCGAGCTCAAATTTCTTGGCTCGGAGAAGAAAGAGCCAGCGAGTTCAGGCACGTCATTTGTGAGTCCCGAGATGAAGACATCAATCTACCAGAAGTCTCCTGAATTAGTCAGTCCAGACGGATACATCAACACCCCTTCGACGAGCTCAGGGCGGGCTCTGCCAATTACGATCGGAGAGTTCAAGGGAAAGAAAGTGGTTCTCATCGATATCTGGACCTACAGCTGCATCAATTGCCAACGTACACTGCCGTATCTGAATGCGTGGTACGAAAAGTATCGAGATCAAGGGCTCGAAATCATTGGGGTTCACACACCGGAGTTCGCGTTTGAGCAGGTATATGCGAATGTCGAGAAAGCAGCAAAAGGGTTTGGATTAAAATATCCAATCGTACTCGACAACGAGTATCGCACATGGAATGCATTTGGCAACCAATTTTGGCCGCGCAAGTATCTGATCGATATCGATGGCTACATCGTGTACGATCACGCGGGCGAAGGGAATTACGAAGAGACCGAAGCGGCGATTCGGCGCGCACTTGCCGAACGAGCCGAGCGTCTGCATCTCGATTCCGATATGGACAAGACGACGAGTGAGCCAAAAGACGTGGTGACTGTCGACGGACGTGTCGGGAGTCCGGAAATATATTTTGGTGCTGAACGCAATGAATACCTGGGCAATGGTACGCAACATAAAACGGGACGACAGACATTCACAATTCCCGAAAAAACCTACAAAAACGCGCTCTATCTGGGAGGCACGTGGGACATAGCCGCTGAGAATGCCAAGACTGTATCGAACGCAAAGATCCAATTCACCTACGATGCAAAAAATGTGTATTTTGTGGCTGCTGCCGATTCGTCGGTGCGTATACGGGTATTGCGCGATAATAAACCGCTAAGCAATGAGCGAGGAGAAGACGTAGACGCGTCTGGATACGCAACTATAAAAGCAGATCGCCTCTACCACTTGATAAAAGGCGCAGAGTATGGTGTACACACAATTGAGGTCGAAATAGAAGGGGCGGGCCTCGAGGCCTACACCTTCACGTTTGGCTAATTCAAAATCTATGTTGGCCGTGCTATACTGCGTGGGTATGAAAAGCAGAGCAAGGAATCTGTGGTGGTTACTTTTGGCATCAATAGTCCTCACGTTTTTTATAGTCGGTATTGCAGAGGCAAGTCACAGCTGGGGAGGATATCATTGGGCCCGGAGTTCGAACCCTTTCACCCTAAAGCTCGGTGATAATGTATCGACTGTCTGGAAGAATTCTCTCAACATTGCGTCTGCAGACTGGAGTCTGTCGAATATCCTCGGTACAAATATTGTTCCGGGTATGAGCAATTCAAGAAATTGCAAACCTGCATCAGGCCGCGTGGAGGTGTGCAGCAGCGCATATGGCAACACAGGCTGGCTCGGCGTTGCACAAATATGGGTGAGTGGAAGCCATATCACACAAGGTACCGTCAAGGTGAACGACACGTATTTTAAAACACCGACGTACAATACTCCCGCCTGGAGACAGTTCGTGATGTGTCAGGAGATCGGACATACATTTGGACTCGACCACCAAGACGAAGACTTTTCAAATCCGAATCTCGGCACGTGCATGGACTATACGAATGATCCGGCTCGGGACGACGGAGTAGGAACGAATCTCCATCCCAATCAGCACGATCAGGACCAACTTGCGCTCATCTATGCGCATTTTGATGCAGCAACCACGATTCGATCGAGCGCAAAGGGTAATGCGGCAGAAATCGATGCTGAAGACGTCAGTACACCTGATCAATGGGGACGGGAAGTACGCAAATCAAAAGACGGCCGATCCTCTCTCCTTGAACGGGACTTGGGCAAAGGGAAGAAGGTGTTCACCTTTGTCATCTGGGCCCAGTAGCCCAGCCCGCGCACAATTGACTTTTTGAATCTGAAATGGTGTATCTCCATTTTGGGTAAAGGATTGAGTGACGTATGCATGTGGCAGAGGAGAGGGTGATATGCGAGAAAATCTGGCTTGAAACATGAGTTCATAAACGGACATACCTATCGGACAGAGCGAGTCCGATAGGATGTTTTCATACGTTGGTGAAGAGCGTGTTAATTTCATTGACACCTCATGAAAGCAGCGTACTGTGACGCTTGCTTTCGAGATACGGTCGTCTCGGTGTGCGCAATTTTAATAGAAATTATTTAGCAATTTTTATAAACATATGTCTTCATACTCTCTCTACGCGCTTCGCGGAAGCGCGCACTCAACTCTGCGCCAGATATGGCGAGGAAGTGCAGCTGCAGCAGTACTCACATTGATCGCGAGCACCCTGCCAGCGGGTATTGCTTTTTATCCGCAAACAGTCTCGGCGGCTGATACGGTGATTTTTCTCACTTCGGGAACAAGCTGGGCCGTGCCTGCGGACTTTTCTTCGACAAACACTGTTGAAACAATAGGAGGTGGTGGCAATGGCGACACCGCATCCTCTGGCGGTGGCGGTGGCGGTGGCGGTGGATATTCGAGTATAAGCGACCTTTCGCTAACACCCGGAAGTTCCGTAACGATACAAGTTGGTGGAGTAGCGGGAGATACCTGGTTCAACGCAGCGACCTGCGCCGGTTCGTCCGTATGTGCAAAAGGTGGTGCAAATGCGAGTGGAGGAACGGCGGGTGCAGCTGGCACAACAACTGGAGCTGTAGGCACAACGAAGCGAGCTGGTGGATCCGGATTTAATGGCGGCTCAAGCAATAAGGGCGGTGGTGGAGGCGGTGCTGGAGGAAAAAATGCTGCAGGTGATTCATCGTCTGGTACTACCGGTGGAAACGGTGATGGTGGATCCGGCGGTGCGGGTGGAACAACTGTCAATAACGACAATGCGAATCCCGGTAGTAACGGAACCGAATACGACTCGACGCACGGATCAGGCGGCGGTGGTGGTGGTGTAACCGGTAACAATAAAAATGGAGGGGATGGAGGTCTTTATGGTGCGGGCGGTGGTGGCGGACGAGGAACATCCGGATCTGGCGGCGCTGGTAAACAGGGTTTGATCGTAATTACCTACACTCCAACGCCAACGACCGCAACACTCACACTCGTAAAATCGGTAACAAATGATAACGGTGGTGATGCAGAAACAGGAGATTGGACACTCTCGGCGGACGGTCCGACAGATATTTCAGGTACGAGCGGCAGCGGAACGGTTACCAGCGCAACAGTGGATCCTGGATCGTACAATCTTTCCGAAACGGGAGGTCCCGCTGGATACACCGCATCAGATTGGGTTTGTACCGGCACGGGTACACAGGATGATGGTGACACGATTTCGCTTGATGCCGGAGAAACTGCCACATGTACAATAACCAATGATGATAATGAACCGTCGCTCACACTCAATAAGATCGTTACAAACGACAATGGCGGTGATGCAGACGCGAGCGAATGGGAGTTGATCGCAACAGGCCCAACAGGATTTTCGGATGACGGTCCATCGGTGAGCAACGGCGCATCGTTTGACGCAGGCACATACGATCTCTCAGAATCAGGCCCTTCTGGCTACGATGCTTCCGATTGGGTATGTACAGGCGGTACACAAAACGATGAAGATACAGTTACGGTCGCTCTCGGAGAAACAGTTGTCTGTACGATTACGAACGACGATATTGCTCCAACAATTACTCTGCAGAAAACAGTCGTTACTCTCGACGGTGGCACCGCGACTACGACTGACTTTCAGGGCAAGGTTGATGGCAACGATGTCGATTGGAACGTCGCTACGGCTGTAACTGCAGGTGTCTCACACACTGCTTCCGAAGTCGCAGGTGTCTCTGGATACGATCCATCTGCATGGGGAGGTGATTGCAACGAAGACGGAACCATTACACTTTCGCCTGGTGAAAACGCAACATGCACGATCACCAATGATGACATTGCACCGGGACTCACGCTTCAAAAGATCGTGACGACTGACGACGGGGGTGAAGCAACAGTGGAGAATTTCCAAGGATACATAGATGGCGAGCCCGTTGCGTGGAACGATGCACAGGAACTTGAGGCCGGAACGTACGATCTTTCAGAAAGTAATCTCGAAGGCTATGACGCATCTGATTGGTCGTGCGATGGAGGCAGCCTGAGTGGCAATGAAATCACTCTCGAATTGGGACAGACTGTTACGTGCACCATTACGAACGACGACATTGCGCCGACCTTGAAACTCGTCAAGGAAGTTGTTACGGACAATGGTGGAGATGCGGTTCCCGCGGATTGGACGCTCACTGCAGAAGGGAATGAAGGATTCAGCGATACCGGTGATTCGACCACATTCCACACCGTTCTAGCCAACGAGGCGTACAATCTCACTGAAGACGCGACGGATCCTGAGTCGGATGCGACTGAAGGATATGAAGCTGGTGATTGGAGTTGCGATGGAGGGACACTGACCGAAGGAGAACTTACCCTCGATGTAGGTGAAAATGTAACGTGTACGATTACCAACAACGACCAACCGGGGACTCTCGTAATCGTCAAAAAGACTGACGACGAAAGTGGTGACGACGTCTTCCACTTCACGGTCAATGGTACCGGCGACACCAGCTACTCAAATTCGCTCAACCTCGACACGACCGAACAGCCCGACCATACAGCGACATCTTCCGATACCGAAATTCCGATCGGTGAATTTGATGTCAACGAAGTAAACTTTGCAGAAGATTGGATTCTCGCCGATGTTTCCTGTATCTACGAAGACACGTCGGTGGGCGAATCGATCCCTGCAGGCGGTGAGCACATCATAGTGGGCAGTGGTCAGAAAGTTACGTGCACATTCAAAAACACAAAACAAACTGCAACGCTCACGATTACAAAGCAGGTCATCAACAACAACGAAGGAACAAAACAACCATCGGATTTCCCGCTCTTCCTCGATGACGTGAGCGTGACGACGGGCTCTGTCCACGTCCTCCCACCGGGCACATACCACGTGACGGAGACGCAAGATCCAGCTTACGGTTCTTCCTATGGCGGTGATTGCGACCAGACGGGCCACCTCACACTGAGTGCCGGTGATCAAAAGACATGCGTCATCATCAACAACGACAAGGGCACACAAAACAACACACCACCTGATTCGGGAGGTGGAGGTGGAGGCAACGGCCCGCCAACTGGCTCGTTCGGCTCCGTACTTGGCGCATCGACGGGACCGACCGGAGGGGGCGGAGGACAAGTCCTCGGTGCATCCACGAGCACCTGCTCGACAGCTTTGATCTCGCAGTACATGCGCCGCAGCAAGCCG
>JACRFJ010000031.1 GCA_016217935.1 Candidatus Kaiserbacteria bacterium | reverse complement strand
GAGAGGAGGCATTGACTTACTCTAGCACCGCAGTGTCTATTTGTAAGATCGGATAGCTCTCGAAAGGATGACTCGTTTCTCAAGGTGTCGCTTCCATATGCTATTCGACCGTTTACCGTTGACACGAACTCCGGGCGAAAAATCGATTTCTTTTTGGAACCGAATCAAATGAGACTTGCCCGAGATCACTATTTCGTTCGGTTGCTTAATATTGGAAGCAATCCCCATATCCTCAAGTAAGACTTTGACAATACTTAAGATTGAAACATCTTTTTGATATCCTCGGACGCGACGAATGTTTTTATATGGCCTGAAATCGATGCACCCCTCATCATCGAAGAATGCTTTTAGAAATTCGCGTTTTAACGCGCGAGGCATTGTTGTCACTCGTCGCAAAAGATCGTCCGCGCGCTCTTTAACGTGTGCCGAAAAAGGGACATTGAAATAGCAAATGCGCTGCACACCGGTGGCCAGATTCTTGTATCGCTTCGGCTTGAAATTATAAATCTTTCTCATTCCAGCTTCGATCTTCTCGATGAGAGAAGTGTTTCTGTTGTGGTAATAGCATCCGCCGCGCTTGATTTCTCCGTCGAAGAGAAAGTGTGATACTAAAGAAACGGTGTTTCTGTCCCAGTTTGAAAAAGGTCGGAATTTTCTTATGCTGAGACCTCGTCGTTTTGCCGCGATTTCTCGAGCTCGGCGAGCATATGCGGTCCTTATATCTTGTCTCTTGCTCTCGCTTAGAAACAGATTCTGTATATGGAAGTACACAGATGTTTTCGGCCGACCGGTTATTCGTACAATTTCCGCAAGTGTGTGATCCTTCTTTCGCAACTCGATGCATCGCAGCTTAAAAGCGTTCATGTCCGCCCACCAGGCAACGATCCTGGAACCTCCACCTTAAAAGGGTGTTGCTCTGCCAATTGAGCTATGGGCGGGCTACCTTCGAATTATAGCAGACGGAGGTTCCATTCTCCTCCATCTCGGTGCGAAACTATACCACGAGAGAGCCTGAGGTCTAGAGCGGGAGGTCGAAGGCGAATGCACCGGCGCCGGTCACCAAAAGCGAGAGGCACAGCACGATCATAAGAAGCGCCGTACCACGTGCCGTCGTGCGCAATTGTGGAATCGCGATGTGGAGTCCGATCAAAACGAGTCCAACGATCGCAGTGAGCTGCGTCCACGCTCCGACGAAAAGTGCCGTTGCGACAGCGATTTCAAGTACTGCACTTCCTCGCGTGGTGATATCCGCCTCTCGCACATGACGCCATGCAGCGTTTGCAAATATGCCCGCGAGTGCAAGTCGAATTAAAAATGCAGAAAATGGAGAGAGAAAGAGTATCTCCGGGAAGAGTGATAGCATGGCCGCATGATAGCACGGGCCGAGATTGCGATTATTCTCCACAATATACGCAGCGCGTACAATGTCGGTTCGATCTTCCGTACCGCTGATGCTGTAGGCGTTATCCGTATGTATTTGACCGGATACACTCCAACGCCACGTGACCGTTTTGAACGACCGCAAAAAGAAATTGCTAAGACAGCACTTGGTGCCGAGACGCACGTGCCGTGGGAATACGCGAAGAATCCTACAACGATAATAAAACGTTTGAAAAAAGCAGAGTGGCACATCGTGGGCGTTGAGCAAGACACACGCGCAGAGAACTACCGACTGCACAAAAAAGTCTCGCGCACGGTGCTTGTGTTTGGGAACGAGATACGTGGTCTGTCGCTCGCACTCAGACGCGACTGCGACACACTCATCGAAATCCCGATGCACGGCAAGAAAGAATCACTGAACGTCTCTGTTGCCGCGGGCATCGTACTCTTTTCAGTACGCGACTGAATCCACTGTTCGCCCCCGATCATCGAGCAAACGGATTACATCGTGCGTATTGCTCCAGAGCTCTCGATTTGAGCCGATATACGCGCGCCACGTATCGAGATTGAAGGGAACACGAAGTCTGAATGTAGACACGCACCCGTTATACGTGAAGGTGTTTGCTATAAATGTTCGACATGCAGGAGAAATAGTGGATGGCACCGTCGCAGGCGCACTGCATTGCGGAATCGTTGCGACAAAATCCGAACATTCTGCGCCGTATTTCTGAATATTGAATGCAGTGAGCGGCATCGCATCTTTCGGCGACGGACATGCGTTGGAGAGCGTCGGCTGGAATTGCTGCAGCGCTTCGAGGTACCCAGTGCAAATATTTTCTCTGAACGAAATGCCGACGGGCGAGGGACCCGACATTACGATTACACTCTGGCCGCCAAAGAGTGTAATCGGTTGAATCGTATTGACGGTGCCTTGAATAAGTGGAGAAGCAGCAAGCGGCACAATCGCGCGTTGACCACTCAGCTGGCTCTGGAGTGACCAGCCAGCGAGCGAAATCGAACCACTCTCCAACCATTGCATCGAGATCACGATGTATTCGTTTCGCGGGTCGCTCTCTCCTGCAGTGCCGCCCGAGATCGCGACTTTGCCACGATACGGGGAAGGCTCCCCAAAACTGCGCGCATCTTCAACTTCACGTTGCAGCTCATCATACTGCGCTTGTAAATCCACAAGCTGGTCGCCAGTCGTTTGGTAATCGGAGCGACCGTATTCGTGATCATCAGGACCTGTCGTTGTGTCCGGCACGGTCCACAGTTTCTGTGTCCCGGGTAGTTCGAAATCGTAGCCCGTTTGTGAGGCAAGCGAGAGCGGAGTCGGGATCATCCCCGCGTAGCGAGCGACAGCGATGTAACCCCCGCGCCAAATCCACATTGCGATAAACGTGAGCGCGATAGCAGCTCCGAGGTAGGCAAGAATTTTCACGGCACGATCTCCCAACGCTCCTCGCACGGTGTCCAACATGCAGATAGTATAGCCTCTAGTGCGCAGTGAGTTTTGCTATTTCCTCACGGGCGACCTCGGCATCGCTCCATGGTTCTTTTGTCCCCTGAGGGCCGCAGATATTTGGATCAGTGCCCTTGCCTGTGATGAGAACTACATCACCCGCACGAGCGAGCGCGAGCGCATCTGCGATCGCTTTGCGCCGATCCATGATAACCTCCGGCTTTCGCTGCATACCCTTTGCGATCGCATCAACAACCGAGCGGGGGTCTTCGTCATAGGGGTCCTCGTTGGTGAGGATCACGACATCGCACATGCGATCGGCGATTTCCCCCATGACCGGACGTTTCCACTGATCGCGCCCACCGCCAGTGGAGCCGAGTACACAGATTTTTCGCATCG
>JACRFJ010000029.1 GCA_016217935.1 Candidatus Kaiserbacteria bacterium | reverse complement strand
CTCCTTGGTTGGCCCTTGTGTGTCAAAGGGCTGGAAAACGTTGCCGGCCAAGCGGCCGACTCTGGCGCAACGATACTGTGTCGGTACAGGCTGTCAATGAATTTCGGTTATCCCGCAATTGAGCCGGTCACCTCGCGCGGGTCTTGACGCGGCTTACCAATCATGGCTATATCGAGTGAGCCGATTACGTGCAGGGAGTCGCAACATGCTGGAACTAAGGCCGATTGACCAGACCTCCTACGATGATCTCGTCCAAATGTACAAGGAATCCTTCTCAGGATTCCCGTGGTTCGAGGACCTTTCGCACAGCGAGGTGGAGGCGCGGGTGAGCAAGCACATGGGTCAGCGCGGGTTCGCGGGTATTCTGGGCTCTGTCGATAACGAGCCCGTGGGAGCGTCTTGGTGGAATACTCCGACGCTTGCTGAGCTCGCCGAAGAGAAGGGACCTGAAGTTGCGCGCTTCGCAACTAGCTATGCACACCATCACCTTGTGTGGGAACGAGAGCTGCTTGTGCGGCCTCGTTATCAGGGCAGAGGATACTCTTTGCCGCTTCGCAAGGCGTTTCTAGCTTCGCTCGAGCTCGGACGGACGCTTGTCCTCACCAGAATGCGCGACGACAACGTGGGAACGCTCAAAACGGGTGAAGCTGTCGGCTTCAGGCCGACGTCAATAGTCACCCCAAGCAAAAAGGAGGGCGCATTTCACCGCGTCTATTACCTGCTTGTGGAGCGTTGACAGAGGCGCCGTGAATCGATAGCATGACCGCGTGATATCCCACGCACATAGCCATTCTGTTCGCGACCTCATGTGGAGAGGATTGGCTTAGCGTGTACTCCGAAGCCAGCCCCCTCCGCAAGGAGGGGGCTTTCTCGTCCGAGATGCTCGCAGACTGATCTTTGAAAGGCTGATCACCATGATCACAGCTGAGCTGTCCGCGCGTGCTGACACGCGCCGCTTGCAAGAATATTTCGACGCGGCACGAGCCGCACCGAGTGCTACACCGATCGGCATGGAGGTCGAGACCTCGTTTCTCGACGAGTCGCGGCGTCCCATCACGATCGACCAGTCCCAGCAGATTTTCAGGACGCTGGCTGGCAAGGGGTGGAATGTTGCTCAGACGAAGGGCTCGATCCTGAGCGTGCTCACGAGCCCGCGGGGCGACAAGCTGCTCTACGAAGTGGGCAGGCAGAACTTGGAGATCGCGACAGTCCCGACGAGCACGCGTCAGGCTGTCCACGAGTGCCGGATGGTGCTCGAAGAGCTCTATGAAGCGGCGGCGCTCCATCGCGCGTATCCGTCCTACAAGCCGATCGTCGAGACGAAAGATGACCTACTCATCATTCCAGACGAGCGTGACGCTATCTGGGACGCGCTCGACGGACGCGAGGCCCTGAAGATGATCGCGTGGATGTCGGCGGTCCAGTTTACCGTCGAGGTCCCGCCGGAGAAGGCTCTGCAGTGCCTGAACAACCTGGGCGCTGCGATTGGCCGCTACCTTGCGGACTACCCGCAGGACAGCATCTGGCGGGACTACATCCGGACGTCCAATGCGAACTACCGCGAGGACCGCTACGGCGGACCGCTGCAGTTCGATGGTCTGCCGGATTATTGCGGCGAGCTTGCCAAGCACGACGTCGTCCAGGGACCCACGCTCGTTCCCTACGGCTCGGTCCGCGAATTGGACATCCCGCTGTACCTGCGTTCGATCTGGTGGTATTTCCGCCTCCGGCGCTACGGCGAGCGTCTGTGCATCGAGATCCGTCCGCTCGCAAGGCGGCACGACTCGCTGCTTCACAGGCAGCTCGACCTTGTTCTCGAGACGCTCGCACTCTAAAAGCGGGCATCTCGGACGGGGTGGGGGAGCGACTGCTCCCCCTCTTTCTCGAGCCATCCAAATGTTGGATGTTTCGAGAGAGAAGACTTACAACGTATACAATGCGCATATGAGTCAGATATATATTTTTGCTTACGGCTCGCTCATGAACCCGAATAGTCTGGCGAAAACGCTCGTGGGCAAGCGGACCACGATACCCGCGATACTGAGCGGGTATCGGCGGAAGATGAGCGTTCCTTTTGGCGGATACGCGTATTTGAATATCATTCCCGAACCCGGTTCGGATGTACGAGGCGTTCTCATTCCTGTCGACGAGCATGAATTTTCGCAGTTCACCGCGCGCGAAGAGGGATACAGAAAAACAGATGTCACCCGCTCTTTACGAGAGAGTATCGATGGTGCCGCGTACGCTTTTATTGCGCCGGACTCGGATACGGACTTACGCGTGCCTCGCAGTTACATAGAGACATGCACCTTTGGTATGGCGCCTAAGGAGAAGCAGGAATGGATCGAGAACACCATACTGAGTGAAATAGAAGAAGACCTTGATAACCCGGTATACGAATTCCACGCATAAAAAATCGCCGCCATTGCTGGCGGCGAGGGATGTGGGGTGGGTAACGGGACTCGAACCCGCATCCCCGGGGCCACGGCCCGGTGCTTTAGCCCCTAAGCTATACCCACCATGGCGTAGTGCCATTAATCCCAATGGAATCCAGTTGTGAGACGGAGCTCGCTGAGGTGCATCTGCTCCTCTTCGAGCGGCGTGAGTGCGCGAAGGGCCGGCGCAGTCGTCGGAAGATCCTCATAGGGCGATTCCGGTTTGACTGCGGGCTCCGGCGCGTTCGGATCCTCTTCGCCGAAGCGCTCTCCGTAATGGCGGAGCAGGTAGCCGGCTGAATGGCACATCCTCTCCTCCTTTTGAGTGCGCGTGCTAGCGGCACTGTGCATTATTTAATTCGTATTTGCAATACACCGTCATTTGAAGAGTTGACAGTGGAAATTCACTGTATATGATAATATAATAATAAATCATCATATCTCTATGAGCACGATTTCCGTACCCATTTCTGCAGAACAGGAGAAATTCATCAATGATCTCGTAAAGAGCGGCAAGGCCGCCAACAAGGCGCACGCGGTACGCTACGCTATCCAGCGCCTGGCGGAGGAGGAGGCGATCGAGTCGGTGCGGCGCGGGATCGAGGATGTGCGTGTAGGCCGCGTCTATCGAGGGGATCTGCGGAAGCTCGTCAAAAAGTTCAAGGCATGATCCACATCCAGTTCTCGAAAGAATTCTTGCGGGAATTGTCAAAGCTTCCGAAAGAACTTCAAGAGGAAGTCGCGGAGAAAGTCGAAGCGTTCAAAGATCGTGACAACCATCACCGATTGCGCGTCCACAAATTGCATGGACCTTTCATCGGCTCTTGGAGCTTTTCAGTCAATTATCGCTTTCGAATCATTTTTATCTATAGCGGCAACAAGAAAAACGACGTAACGCTGATCACAATAGGCGACCACTCCATATACGAGTGATTTGCGAGCAATTCGACCTGTGGTGAGCCTGTCGAACCAAATGCGCATTCACCATTCGACAAGCTCATGGCAGGCAAGCGCATGATCGACATTTTGAACCCCGAGCCCAAAGTCATAGAAGCTCTGACGAACATCGACCTTCCATCCGGCGTGAATATCGATGTAAAAATGATGTAACCGGCGCCTGCCCCCGTAGCCAGCGTGAAGCACTGTGGTGTCGGGGTCCCCATCGAGGTGAAGATGATGTAAGGTGAGCCGATTTGCTATGATGGTGCAGTTATGAGAATACGCATCGTCAAGGACAAAATTTCTCGTCTCGAACTACAAGAGCTCGCGAACGAGCGCTTTGGTGATCTAGTAAAAGCTGCCATAGATATAAAGCAAGGCATCATCGCGCTCGGCTCGGAGCTTCATGCGGATGCCGAGGCTGAACTCATTGAAAAAGAAGGTTCGATGCGCGAAGACATATGGGGCATCAATCTGTATCCAGCCGAAAAAGGGGAAGCATTTCTTGAATATGATTCTATGATCAACCTCAAGCCAGCAAGCGGCAACAGGACGCGCGGCGTCGACGATGAAACAACCCGCACTAAAATCCAGCTTCTCGTTGAGCGAATGGTCGAAAATTGATATGTACCAACACGCGGCGCTCGCTGCAGGAAGGTGGAGAGCATTTAGTCTCTGCGAGCAACTCGGCAATATCGGCAGCGAAATCCATCGCGCACGCCTTGCCGAGACGTCGAGCGAGCAACGTTTTTCCGCAGCTCGCGACCGTGCGCTCGAGCTTTTCGACCTCACGCTCGCCGATCCTCGCTGGCGCACCCGCATACGCGAACTTGCGCGGGCCCAAGAAATTGCGGCTGACGCGCTCAGCGGCGGCCGCGAGTGGAATACGTCACTCGCATCTCTCGAAAAGTACTTCGATCAATTCGCCATCGCTGCCCGTTCTGCTCCAGTTTCTTAATTGTGCGCACAGTTCGACTTGTGGTGAGTGTGTCAAACCAGATGCGCATCAATCCTTCGACAAACTCAAGACAGGTAAGCGCATGACCTGCCTGCCGGCAGGCAGGTCGACATTTTGAACCCCGAGCCCAAAGTCATAGAAGCTCTGACGAACATCGACCTCCCGTCTGGTGTCAACATCGACGTCAAGATGATGTAACAGTAGTTACATCATATCTTTTGACCGCGCGCCTGCACGTAGAGTGATATGATATATCATATCACTCGCATTTTCGCTGTGGATAAAAGGTTGCGTTGACAGCGACACGCGCCGCATGGTTACATCTCGGCAGTCAAAATCGAATCAGCAGAGAGTGAAAGCCATGGAAGCAATCGTGTTTGGTTTCGGAAATATCGGAAAGGCGCTCGTCAAGCGCTTGAATAATGATGGGTGGGAGATTCGGGGTATTGTCCGTCGCGATGGTGGTCTCTACGACAGCGACGGCAATCGCACCGACGATTTCCACATGAACAATCTGCGGTCCTCACTGGTCCGTGGGTCCAAGACGTGTGTTGCGTTCATCGCAATTCCAAGCGATGAGGGCGGCGATATCGAGCGCAAGTACATTCAAGGCGCTCTTTCTGCCGGAGCGTTTGCAGTCACCTGCGCCAAGAGCGCCCTATCCAATCACCACGAGCAGCTCAAGCACTCGATCGAGAGCGGACGACTCGGCTACAGGGCGACCGTGGGTGGCGGCACGCACATGCTGCCGATACTCAAGAAGAAGATCGGCGGGCGTAAGGACGTTGCGGTCTGCGTCGTGGTGAACGGCACGCTCAACTTCCTGTTCCACTCCATGCATCATGATGGCGATTCGCTTGGGATGGCAATCAAGAAGGCGGAGCGGCTGCGCTTCGTCGAGCCTGGCGCGACCAACAATCTTGAGGTCATCAATGGCGAGATGCAGGACACGAAGAAGAAGACCGTGATCGTAGGCAACACAAGTTTGCCGTTGCCGGTCATGCTGAATGCAGCCGGCATCCAGGTCGCTACCCTCGACGACAACCAGCTCGCACGGCTGGTGCGGCAAGCGGCGGTTCGCCGCTACCTTGTCCGTTACTATCCGGCAGGGTGGAAGGTGAACGGTGAGGACGACGACGTGATCGGTGGCTTCACCGTCAAGATGCCCGACGGGGCCATGATCCAGGCGGGATTCCACCGTACGGATCTCGATCCCGTCTATACGGATCGTCTGCCGCTCGGCGCCAACAACTTCGCCATGACGATCGAAGGTCCGGATGGCGAGGACGGCATCTATGTGGTCGCCAACGGCCCCGGCGCTGGGCCTGAGGCCACGACTGCCGCAATGATGGCAGATGCCCGTCAGATGCTCGGACTCTGATCGGCGATCAAACGACAAGAGAGGGCCCCGTGCTTGCACGGGGCCCGCACTTTTTATGATTCGATCACGCCGAGATAAAACCACTCATCGCCGGCTTTTGCGTAGTGTTTTGGCAAGAGAATCACACAGTTTTCTTGTGCGACGATTCGTTCGCCGTTTGCTCTCGTCGCGATTTCTGTACCTGATTCGATACGGTCAAGATGTCCCCATCCTTGAGAGAACGCGTCTTCCGCATCGATCTTTTTTTCGAGTAATTTTATTCGCACGCGGATTGGAGGAGGCAGGGGTTCTTGTGGAGAATCAATAATGCCCGCGTGCGCGAGCGTACGGATGAGCGCAGCTTCGGCGTGCACCACAGTCTGCGGATCGTCATGCTGACCGCATTCGATAATAATGCCAGGAATTCCAAGCACATGTGCGTAGCGTGTCGTATCGTACGAGTCAAATCCATGCGCGTTGTGTTCGTATACGGCTGGCCATCCGAGAAGCGCGTATGTTGCACCCAGTGCTGCAGCAAACAATTCGTTTTCAGCTGTTGGAAAATCGAGGAATACAGTCACCGGACCGGGCGCGTGTGTGGAGTGGAGGTCGAGAAAAATATCTGCTTCGCGCTCCATCAATTCGCACAATCCGTTTGCAAGATGCGCTTCGTAGCTACTCGGTGTCGTGGTCTTCCGAAACACGCGATTTAGGTTTTCTTTAAAGAATCGCGCTTTTTGTTCGTACGCTTTTGGATTACAAATCGGGACAAGTCGCACAGATCCTTGGACAAGCGGCAACTCACCCTCCTCAATCTTTTTCATGACTCTGCGAATCGCTTGAGTACCGGCAGGTTCGTTGCCGTGGATCGCGCCAAAAACTAAAAGCCGCCGCCCTGGCCTGCCGCTGTCGTAGAAGAGATTCTCTGTTTGCATGATTGATCTAATATACAAAAAAAGCGAAGGGCCGTCCCGTCTTCGGGCGGCCCAACGTAGCGTTCAGAATCTCACGCGGCAACGCGCACGCGCCGCAGACGTTCCGCAGTCGATCGGGTGACCCGATAGAAGCACGCCGGCACGCCGATCTGGCATTGCGATTCGCCATGTGCGCGGACGCAATCGCGGTTGTCGTCGTACTTTGCCTCGGTCTTCGACTTCGGGCAGCAGCAGCTTGCCTGCCATACTTTCGCTGGCAACAGCATGCGGTCGATAGTGACGAATCCGAAGGCTTCGCCGATCGCGAGCGACACGACGTTTGTGGTCGTTGCCAGAATGTTCTTGTCGTCGTGGGCCGGCAAGAGCATCTGGTACATCTGCTTGTTGATGCCGAGCCCGCGGTAGTCGGGCTCCACATACGTCGCACCGAGTTCGAGCCACGCGTCACCTCCGTCACTACCGAAGAGGTGCGACAGGCGAGTGTACCCGACGATCACGTCCCGTGAGTTCAGAGCAGCGACCGCGAATCCCTGCTCATGGGACAGCTCGAGAGCACCTGACGGTGTCTCGAGAAGGTGGAGCTCAGCCTTGACCTTGAGTGCGAGCTCCATGAAAGCCTCCTCGTCCAAGCGTTGGAAATCCGCTTGTCCCGGCATCCGCATCGAGAAGAAAATCTTCTCGTGCGCCTTCCGTGCGGTACGCTTCATAAGTGCCTCTCTTGGGTTGTGTTTTCCGGGGGTGTCGCCCCCGGCTCCTATTGCGACAATAGCAGGGCTTCTGCTTTGGATCAAACGGTAATGAGAAATCGGGTTATAGTGGCATCTATGCAGAAATCGGTGCCGTTCACGAAAGCGCAGATGGAGGAGCTGAATAAAAAATATCCGACACCTTTTTATATCTACGATGAAGCGGGCATTCGCGCGAGCGCTCGCACACTGATCGATGCGTTTTCGTGGCTAAATCAATTTCGTCCTGGCGAAATTGATCGCCCGAACACGCGAGAATCGCGTGTTGCAGGGAATCCGGGGTTCAAAGAATATTTTGCGGTCAAAGCGACACCGAATCCACGCATACTTTCGATGCTCAAGGAAGAGAGATGCGGATCGGATTGCAGCTCATTGCCTGAGCTCATACTTTCCGAGCGTGTCGGCATCGTGGGCGAAGACATCATGTTTACGAGCAACGATACTCCCGCTGAAGAATTTGTAAAAGCGAAAGCGCTCGGCGCGATCATCAATCTCGATGCGTTCGAGCATATTGAATATCTCGAAAAGTCTGCGGGACTACCGGAAATGCTTTCGTTTCGCTACAACCCAGGTTCTGCCCGCGAAGGCAATGTGATCATCGGCAAGCCAGAGGAAGCGAAATTTGGCATGACGCACAAGCAGCTCATGGATGCGTATCGATTAGCAAAAAGGAAAGGAGTGAAGCGATTCGGTCTGCACACCATGATCGCATCCAACGAGCTCCATCTCAAATATTTTGTCGAGACCGCACGCATGCTCTTCGATCTTGTCCGCGAGATTAAGTCGAAACTCGACATCACGATTGAGATCGTGAATCTCGGCGGGGGAATCGGCATTCCGTATCGACCAGAACAAGAACCAATCGATGTGGATGCGCTCTCGCGTGAAGTCAGAAAACTCTACGACGAATACAATCTCGCGCCGCTTCGGCTCGCCATGGAGTGCGGACGCTTTGTGACGGGCCCTCATGGATACCTCGTATCAAAAGTGCGACATATCAAAGACACGTATCGCGCATATGCAGGGCTCGACGCCACCATGGCCAATCTCATGCGACCGGCGCTCTACGGCGCGTACCATCACATTACTGTCCTCGGCAAAGAAAATGCCAAGCAGACAAAAACGTACGATGTTGTGGGATCGCTCTGCGAAAACAACGACAAGTTCGCAATCATGCGTGACCTGCCTAAGCTCGCTCCCGACGACATCGTCGTGATTCACGATGTAGGTGCACACGGACACGCGATGGGGTTCAACTACAACGGCAAACTCCGCTCGGCAGAATTTCTCATGCATCCCGACAACTCATTCACCATGATCCGCCGTGCCGAAACGATGGATGATTACTTCGTGACCCTCGCGTAGATTTCCGAACTGTACATACAATACGGGTTGGTAACAGAGTGAGCGGATGAAAAGCCAAAAGGCCCGGGTGACAATGGGAGTGTTAGCAGCCCATTAACCCAGACCTTTTGGTATGCACAAGAATACCAGATTGCTTCCTCGTCAGAGACGG